>JANNCY010000090.1:0-4809 GCA_031387085.1 Flavobacteriales bacterium
AAAACTGTTTTAAATCCAGACGGAACCATAACAGTTACAAAAATAGCTGGAGTAGCATTACTTGGAGCGATGGGAGCTACCATAATTAATTCGCTGTTTTCTAGTGATGCTTGGAACAATGTGACTTTTATTGCGGGCGAAATTAAAGATCCGAAAAAGAACATTCCCAGAAGTTTATTCTTAGGAACTTTAATCGTTACCATTATTTATATTTTAGCGAATGTGGCGTATTTGGCTTTGTTGCCAATGCAAGGGACTCCTGGCGCAACTGATGCAATTGGCAATGGAATCATGTTTCCACCCGACGATAGAGTAGGTGCCGCTGCTGCGAATGTCATCATGGGAAATATTGGCGTTTTCGTTATGGCTGGTTTAATTATGGTTTCTACTTTTGGCTGCAACAGTGGATTGATTCTTTCTGGTGGACGTTTGTTTTACGCTATGGCAAAAGACAAATTGTTTTTCAAAAATGCTGGCGAACTGAACGATAATGATGTTCCGGCAAAAGCATTATGGTTTCAATGTTTTTGGGCGTGTGTATTGTGTATTTCCGGAAAGTATGGCGATTTATTAACTTACGCTACTTTTGCTTCGTTATTGTTTTATATATTAACCATATACGGTATCTTCATCTTACGAAAAAAAGAACCCGATGCCGAGCGTCCTTATAAAGCATTTGGTTATCCTTTAATTCCATTATTGTATATAGTAGTAACCGCTTTAATCTGCGTGGCTTTACTGATTCATGATACCCAAAGTACAGGATTAGGTTTATTTATTGTGGCATTGGGAATTCCAGTGTATTATTTGTTTCTCAATAAAACAAATAAATAATTATTGACGTATTATTGCGTCTTTCCCGCGCAGGCGGGAATCGAGGGTTTACCCGAACAGGCGAAGCAATCCACTTGAAATAATGGGTTCCCGCCTGCGCGGGAAAGACGTCAAATTAAATAATAGAATTAAACGATGCAAACACCCTATTATGCCGTCATTTTCACTTCCATAAAATCGGAATTGGATGAAGGTTATGATGAAATGGCAATTAAAATGATCACATTAGCTAAGCAACAACAGGGTTTTCTTGGCGTAGATTCAGCTAGAAATGAGGTCGGAATTACGGTTTCTTATTGGAAAGATTTAGCTTCCATCAAAAATTGGAAACAAAACCTCGACCATATTGATGCTCAAATCAAAGGCAGAACAAAATGGTATGAAAAATATACAGTGCGAATCGCTTTAGTGGAAAGGGAATACGAAATGTAATAAAAAAAATCCCCAACTGTTTTTACAATTGGGGATTAAATTTTTATAAGGATTAAACTATCTCATTCCATCTACTATCGCTACGAAATCATCTGCTTTTAAAGCAGCACCACCAATTAATCCGCCATCAACATCGGGTTTCGAAAAGATTTCTTTGGCATTATCGGGTTTTACACTTCCGCCATAAAGAATCGAAACGTCTTCGGCAATCGTACTTCCAAAAGTATGACGTACCGTTTCTCTGATAAATCGATGCATTTCTTGTGCTTGATCCGGAGTGGCAGTTTCACCAGTTCCTATCGCCCAAACAGGTTCGTATGCTAAAATGATGTTCTCCCACGATTCGTTTTTGATGTGAAACAAACCATCTCGTAATTGATTTTCTACGACATTAAAATGTTGCTTGTCTTGTCGGTCTTTCAATTCTTCACCAAAACAAAAAATAACAATCATGTTGTGCTTTAAAGCGGTATCAACTTTATAGGCTAAAATTGAATCGGTTTCATGAAAATAAGCACGACGTTCCGAGTGACCAATAATTACCGTTTCTACGCCAATGCTTTTTAACATAGCTGCCGAAATTTCCCCTGTATAGGCTCCGTTTTCTGCTTGATGCATGTTTTGTGCAGCTATAGTGATATTGGTAAATTCGACATGATCCACAGCCGAAGCTAAATTGATAAAAGTTGGAGCTACAATGATTTGCGCTTCTACATCATCGGGTAATTTATCGATGAGTTCGTTTAATAAATCTTCGGTTTCTTCGGCATTTTTGTTCATTTTCCAATTGCCAGCCACAATATTCCTTCTCATCTTACTTTTTTGATTTTTTGTTTAACGCCGCACTAATCTTATCAAAATCGGTTTCAATAGCTCTGAATATTTCGATTTCTCCTTTTTCATTAATGATAATATAACGCGGAATCCAATCCAATTCGAGTGATTGTCCAAAAGCACCTTTCATCATTTTTTCATCATTCACCCAATACATGTCGCCTTCCAACTCGTGTTTAGCAATAGCCTCTTTCCATTTGTCAAAGGTTTTATCCATAGAGATAAAAACATAATCGACATTCGGATAGACCGTTTGCAATTCTTTTACTTTTGGCATTGCTCTTACACAATCGCCACACCAACCGGCCCAAATTTCAATCACTACTTTTTTCCCTTTGTGTTTCTCTAAAACACTTTGAAAAGTAACGTTGCTTTGATCTGGTTTGGTTAATTGATACGATAAACTCTCTTTTGAAAATTCTTTGTTTTGTGCACACGACATTGTTGAAATGACTACAGTTATAAGTAATACAATATTCTTCATGATTTCTTTTTTAACAAATTTATATAAAGTGATGAAAGCAACATCACAAATTGGTATTAATTTTTGCCTATTTTTTTAATTCAGCAAACGATTTTTTGAGGTAGGTGTTCAATTCTTCTCCGTTAAATTTATTATCGGATATTCCCCAATAGTATTTAATCTCGTTTCCATTCCATAAGTATTTCACACCAGGAGTGTCTTTTCCACTACCGAGAATATTCCAAAACGGAATGATTTCGATAATCGTGTACGGATAAGTAGCGCCAGCTTCTCTGAAAAATGCTGGAATCAAATCGGCTTCCTCATTCATAAAAATAATAGAAAGGGGTGGTAAACTCGCATCTTTTTTACGCATTTCAGTGAGTTCTTTCGCAGCAGTTCTACAATGATCGCAACCCGGAACAAAATAGCAAAGTAACTTTTTACCGTTATCGATGTTGGGAAAAAACTTAGCATTCCCTGATTTTACTTTTTTAGGAGCGTTTGCATCTTCAACAACTTTTTTAATCGTATCCTTTTTAACTTCCACAACTGGTAATTCTGATTTTACAGAATCAATTGGAGTGGTTACTTCTGATATTGTATCGGATGTTTCTCCCATTGGAGTTACGGTAAAATCAACAGCTGGTGGTTGAATTGGAGCCAACATATAAATTCCTAAAATTGTAGCAAATAAAACAGTAGTCAATATCCAAAAATTGTGTTTTGCAGACTCTTTCGGTAACAGATAATACAACCATCCTAATAGTGCAATTGCAACGATATTTTTGATAATAGCTTCAATCGGAGTCATCGGAAGCAATTCGCCAAAGCAACCACAATTCCCAGAATTCCCGCCACTTAAGTAAGTAACATACGTTAAATGTCCAACAAAAACAGCCAAAAGCAGTATGGTCATCGGAATTATAAATCTTTTTAAGTAGTGTTTTTGAAGTAATAAAAAACCCAGTGCCAATTCAATTCCGATTAACGTTCTAGAGAAATACGGAGCAATAGTTTCTGAAAATCCTAAAGTATACAACTGTTTTACTTCAAAGGTAGAAATCGCAAAATACGGTGACGGATACATTTTGGCGATGGCAGAAATGATGAATAAAAAAGCAACGAGTACTCTAATTGTCCAAGCGATATAAGTTTTAGTATTGGTTTTCATAGTTTAGTTTTTACAAATGTAAAAAGGCTTTTTGTTGAATGTTGTTAATGATTTGTTATTGTTGTTTTTGTCATTTCGACGAAGGAGAAATCACATAATCAAAATTATTTGAGGGGATTTCTCCTTCGTCGAAATGACAACTTCATCCTAAAACTTTTGCATTAAAATTAACGCAAACACCGAGTAATTTATCATGTCTTGGTAATTAGCATCAATGCCTTCTGAAACCAAAGTCTTTCCTTTATTGTCTTCAATTTGTTTTACGCGAAGTAGCTTTTGTAGAATCAAATCGGTTAGAGAACTCACACGCATTTCACGCCAAGCTTCTCCATAATCATGATTTTTATCTTCCATTAAGGATTTGGTAAGTGCAATTTTCTTGTCATAAAGTTGCGTGGCGGTTGTTACATTTAAATCGGGTTGATCTACCACACCCAATTCCAATTGGATTAATGCCATAATGCAATAATTGATAATTCCGATAAATTCACCTGTTTCATCTTCGTCAACTTTTCGGGTGTCATTTTGTTGTAAACTTCGTATGCGTTGTGCTTTAATAAATATTTGATCAGTCAATGATGGTAATCTCAATATGCGCCAGGCACTACCGTAATCGGTCATTTTTTTGGTAAATAAATCACGGCAAATGCCAATTACCTTATCGTATTCTTGTGAAGTATTCTTCATTAATGGTATCTTTGTATGGATTTTTTTTTGCTTTGCACTGTTCGACCTAAAGGTCTCGGGTCAAAAGTAAAGAATAAAGATTGAAGTACAAAGTACAAAGTACGAACTACGAAGTAAAATAGCACTAATGACAATCAACTGCAACGGAAAACTTATCGATTTAACCACTCCAAAAGTAATGGGAATACTCAATGTAACACCCAATTCTTTTTATGATGGTGGAAAATTTGACAATGATACAACCATCTTAACGCATGTTGAAAAAATGCTTACCGATGGTGCAACTTTTATTGATGTTGGCGGTTATTCTAGTAAACCCAATGCCGAATTGGTTTCGGAGGAAATAGAATTACAACGAGTTATTCCGTCAATTCAAAAAATAATT
>JANNCY010000096.1:0-1803 GCA_031387085.1 Flavobacteriales bacterium
TCGCAATTATTTTATTGTTGTTTTTTAATGGATAAAAACGCCCCGATTCTGTTCTTGGGAATTTTCCGCCAATAAAAATTTTATACGTTTTTAAAACTTCAATTCTAGACATAGCTTACTTTTTTAAACAAATTTCAAATATTGATCTAATCCGTGAACGCCACCTTCTCTACCAAAACCACTTTCTTTATAACCTCCAAAAGGTGATGCGGGATCGAATTTATTAAAGGTATTTGCCCAAACCACTCCAGCACGCAATTGTGAAGTCATGTTGAAAATCTTCGATCCTTTGTCAGTCCAAACTCCCGCAGACAAACCATAAGGAGTATTGTTTGCTTTGTCGATAACCTCATCAATAGTTCTAAACGTTTGAATCGCTAAAACAGGTCCGAAAATTTCTTCTTGTGCAATTCTGTTGGATTGTGTAACACCAGTAAATAAGGTTGGTTTGCACCAAAATCCTTTATCAGGTACCGTACAAGTAGGTTGGTAAATTTCGGCGCCTTCTGCCAAACCAATTTCTATATATTTTTGAATCGTCGTTAATTGTTTTTTCGAATTGATCGCTCCGATATCAGTGTTTTTATCAATCGGATCGCCAATCGTTAACGCTTGCATTCTGTCTTTTAATTTCTGAACAACCTTGCTATAAACCGATTCTTGCACGTACAATCTCGAACCAGCACAACAAACGTGACCTTGATTAAAAAAGATTCCGTTTACAATTCCTTCTACCGCTTGGTCTAAGGCTGCATCTTCAAAAATAATATTAGCTGCTTTTCCACCCAATTCCATTGATGTTTTTTTGGGTGTTCCGGCAACGGCTTTCATAATAATTTTCCCAACGGCTGTCGAACCTGTAAAGGCAATTTTATCCACATCGGGATGATTGACAATGTGCGAACCTGTTTGTCCGGCACCTGAAACAATATTGACAACACCAGCTGGCAATCCGGCTTCCTGAATAACTTCTGCTAGTAAATAAAGTGTTAACGGCGTCGTTTCTGACGATTTGATTACGACCGTATTTCCTGTGGCTAAAGCGGGAGCGATTTTCCACGCTGCCATTAATAAAGGAAAATTCCACGGAATAATTTGTCCGGCAACACCTAATGGTTTTGTTTTTCTATTTGGAAAAGCATAATCCAATTTATCTGCCCAACCTGCATAATAGAAAAAATGTGCTGCAGCTAAAGGAACGTCTACATCGCGTGATTCACGAATGGATTTTCCACCATTTAAGGTTTCTATTATTGCAAATTCTCTCGAACGTTCTTGGATAATTCTGGCAATGCGGTACAAATATTTTCCGCGTTCTTTACCTGACAATTTTGACCAAGTGGAATTGTATGCTTTTCGTGCGGCTTTTACAGCCAAATCAATATCTTCTTCATTTGCTTCAGCCACTTTTGCCAGTACTTTTTCATTGGCTGGATTGATTGTATCGAAATACTTTCCTGATTTTGGTTTTACAAATTTTCCGTTAATAAATAAATCGTAGCTTTCTTTTAACTTGATATTTGCAGTACTTTCGGGAGCTGGAACCAAATTCCAATCCGAACTAAAATCTATATTATGTTGTTTATTCATACGTCTCTTTTTATTGTTTTTTAATGGTCGTATGTAATTCGCATATATCGTAATCGGTTTTCGACCTCTTTTAACTTATGCTCATTTCATCTGATTTAAACTTTAGAAAAATAATCCCCTGATTGATAAATACCTGATTTTTGTTTTACAATTTGCATTAAAACATCGTTGGCCAAACTGCTTGCTCCAAATCGGAAATATTCATTGGTAAGC
>JANNCY010000124.1:0-12868 GCA_031387085.1 Flavobacteriales bacterium
GGTAGTTTAAATCCGAATGAAATTCACATTCCAGGAATATTAATCCAACGAATATTTCAAGGAGAAAAATTTGAGAAACGAATTGAGCAACGAACAGTTAGAAAAAGAGAATAGAACAAAGAGAATAGAATATAGATTTAAATAAAATCGCAATGCTCGGAAAAGAAGAAATCGCAAAAAGAATAGCCAAAGAAGTCAAAGACGGTTATTATGTTAACTTAGGAATCGGAATTCCGACTTTAGTTGCCAATTACGTTCGCAACGATATTTCTGTAGAATTCCAAAGTGAAAATGGTGTTCTCGGAATGGGACCATTTCCATTCGAGGGCGATGAAGATGCCGATTTAATCAACGCCGGAAAACAAACCATCACAACTTTACCGGGAGCCAGTTTCTTTGATTCTGCTTTTAGTTTCGGAATGATTCGTGGGCAACACGTCGATTTAACAATTCTTGGCGCCATGGAAGTTTCGGAAAATGGCGATATCGCCAACTGGAAAATCCCTGGAAAAATGGTCAAAGGAATGGGTGGTGCAATGGATTTAGTTGCTTCTGCAGAAAACATTATCGTTGCCATGATGCACGTAAATAAAGCAGGAGAAAGTAAAATCCTAAAAAAATGCAGTTTGCCATTAACGGGAGTTGCTTGTGTGAAAAAAGTAGTAACCGAATTGGCGGTTTTAGAAATCACTCCAAAAGGATTTAAATTGTTAGAACGCGCTCCAGGAATTTCTGTCGAACATATTATTGCTTCCACTGAAGCGGATTTAATTATTGAAGGCGAAATTCCAGAAATGGTAATATAAAAAGCAATCTTTTTACTTACAAAACAGAATTTAATTATTTCGTTTGTTGTACTGATTTATCTTTTTCCCAACTTTTTATAATTAATTTATTTTTTTATAGTACTATTGTAGTCTTATTGACTTAATATAACTACATGATTAATAATCTACTATCGAAAATAATTTTCCTTTCCATTACATTGCTATTTGGATTTTCTTCTTTTGCTCAAGATGCCAGCAAGAATGTCAATCAAAAAATACAAGGAAAAAATCGACTGCCGAGTTTTATTACTTTTAAAGAAAATTCGACTTACAGAAGCGGTGATTTTCAACAAGTTTTTAAAGACCAATTAGGTTTGAAACAAAATCAGGTTTTTACTCCTATTAAATCCGAAACCGATCAAATTGGTTATACACATCAAAAATTTCAGTTATTCCATGACGGAATAAAAGTCGAATATGCCACCTATACACTCCATTCTAAAAACGGAAAATTAGAATCGATGAATGGTGATTTTTATAACATTGCCGATGTTAGTGCAATTCCAATAATTTCTGCATTGGATGCATTCAACAGAGCTACTTCTCATATTGGTGCTTCAAAATATTTATGGGAAACTCCAGAAGAGGCGATAATTATGAACTATCAAAAACCACAAGGCGAATTGGTTTTTTTACCCTCGATGAAGGAACAAGGAACAGAAAGAAACGCTGATAAAGTACGACTTTCTTATAAATTTGATATTTATGCAACAACTCCTATAAGTCGTGGCGATATTTATATCGACGCTGCTACTGGTGAAGTTTTGTACTACAATGCGACTATTAAACATTTAGGAGAATTTGCTCACGGGCAATCTAATAATTTGCCAATTGAAGAAGTGACGAATTCAAATTTAAATACAACTTTAGTTCCGGCAAATGCAGCCACACGCTACTCAGGAACACAATCGATACAAACTCTTTTCGATGGTGTCAATTATACCTTATTTGATTATACTCGTGGTATTAGTTTGGAAACTTATAATATGAATAAATTAACCAATTATTCAACAGCCACAAGATTTACAGATGCTGATAATAATTGGACTGCTTTAGAATATAGCAATGTCAATAAAGACAATGCAGCTTTAGATGCTCATTGGGGTGCCGAGAAAACATTTGATTACTTTTTAAGTACATTCGGAAGAAACAGTTATAACAATGCGGGAGCAAATATTGTAAGTTTTGTTCATTTCAATAATGCCTATAATAATGCCTATTGGAACGGTGCGGTGATGACCTATGGTGATGGTAGCGGAACTGTCTTCGATGCACTAACATCATTAGACATTGCTGCCCACGAAATCGGTCATGCCGTTTGTGAAACGACGGCAAATTTAGTTTATCAAAAAGAATCAGGTGCTATGAACGAAGGTTTCTCTGATATTTGGGGCGCATGCGTAGAATTTTTTGGAGCCCCAACAAAAGCTACTTGGTTGATAGGTGAAGATGTTGAAAGGAGAGTTGGTCGTGCTGCTCTTCGCTCTCTGAGTGATCCAAAATCATTAAGTCAACCGGATACTTATGGCGGAACGTATTGGATAAATCCAAATTGTACACCAACATCTACTAATGATTATTGCGGAGTTCACACCAACAGTGGTGTTTTAAATCATTGGTTTTATATACTTTCGGTTGGCGAATCAGGAACCAATGATATTGCAAGTGTTTACAATGTAACTGGAATTACAATTGCTAAAGCTGCAAAAATAGCATACCGTTTAGAATCGGTTTATTTATCAGCTAATTCAACTTATGCCGATGCAAGAACTTTCGGAATCCAATCTGCAATTGATATTTATGGTGCTAATACTCCCGAAGTTATTGCAACAACAAATAGCTTTTATGCTGTCGGAATCGGAGCTGCTTATTCCGCTTCTGGCGGTGATACCATCGCTCCATCTACACCTTTAAATTTAATAGCTTCAGGAACAACCGTATCAACAACCAATTTATCTTGGGCAAGTTCGACAGACAATGTTGCCGTAACTGGATATGCTATTTATAACGGTTTAAATTTAGTAGGAACAACAAATAGTTTACTATTTACCGTTACTGGGTTAGCAGGAGCTACCAACTATACTTTGACAATCAAAGCTAGAGATGCTGTTGGAAATTTATCCAATGCAAGTAATTCAGTTAATATAACAACTTTAATTGCGGCGGTTGGACTCCCACTTATTTGCTCATCACAAGGAATCGATATTGCTGATGAGCGTATTGGTAGAGTTCAATTCGAAACAATTGATAATGTTTCAACTGGCGGAAGTGGTTATAACGATTTTACTGCTATTTCAACAAATGTAACACGAGATACAAATCTAAAAACAATAACGATAACCCCAACTTGGACATCAACCGTATACCCTGAAGGATACGCTGTTTTTATTGATTATAATGCGGACGGAGATTTTATTGATAGTGGAGAAACAGTTTATACTAGAGCAGCTACTACTGCAACACCAATTATAGGAACTTTTACAATTCCATTAACTGCAGCTCTTGGTCCAACTAGAATGAGAGTTTCATTGCGATATAATGCAATCCCAACTGCCTGCCAAACATTTGATTACGGACAAGTGGAAGATTACACTATTAACATTGTATCGCCAGTTACTGTTGTTAGTGCTAAATTTAATATAGAAGGTTATTATGATAATTCCATTCATCTTATGCGTCCGGTAAAAGCAAACCAAGGAATTGGGTTTAGTTCTACCGATGTTGATACGGTTACACTTGAATTAAGAGACGCTGTTACTAAATCGCTTTTTGCAACAACAACCGCTACGCTACAAACAAATGGTATTGCAACTGGAACATTCAATTCGGCAATAAATGGTTCGTATTATTTAGCCATAAAACACCGAAATGCATTGCAAACATGGAGCGCAAATCCGATATCAGTTACTTCATCAACACCAATGTATGATTTTACAAATGTTCCTACTAAAGCATTTGATTCTAATATGGTGTTGTTAGAACCTGGTATTTGGGCTTTCTACTCGGGAGATATTAATCAAGATGAAGTTATTGACGCAACAGACCTTGTTGACATATCAAATGATTTGGATAGCTCTGCTTTTGGTTTTTTAACAACCGATTTGAATGGTGATGGCTCTGTAGATAATTCCGATTTACCTTATCCATCAAATAATTCCGATAATTCTGTTTTTTCTACTCATCCTTAAAATAATAAATCTAAATTAAATTCTGTTAATGAACTAATTGAATAGTATTTTTTAGGATTATTTGTCTATTTATTATCTGATACATATGCAATAATCACCGGAGATGCATGAGTAAAACTAGGAAATTGTTCTATTATACTAGCCACCTTTTTTTTATTCAATTTGTACGTCAAATCAAATTCTGTAGTAAATAATATTGCTGTTAAAATCGGATTGTTGAGATAGGTTTTTAATTTATCTTGTGTTTCGTCGATAGTATAAACTTCGAACAATTCTTCTTCCTGATAGCGAAATTTTAATTCCAATTTCAAAATGCCGTCTATAATTATCGGACGAACATAAATGTTTTTCAATTCGGTTTTGCCAATGGTTTTTGCTAAGGTCAATTTGGCAAATGTTCCATCAGTTAAACTCTCTTTTACTTTTATGTAAAATTCATTAAATGTTTCAATAAAAGGCATAGATATTATTTTTAGTAATAATTAAAACCGCAAATTCGCAAATTATTTTTAAGCTCTTAAAATTTAAATTTGCGAATTTGTGGTCAAGACTTTAATTATAAATTGGCAAAGAAATCATTTCCTTTATCATCTGTAATAATGAACGCTGGGAAATCTTTGACTGTAATTTTTCGAACCGCTTCCATTCCCAATTCTTCAAAATCGACCACTTCTACTTTCAAAATATTATCTTGAGCTAATATCGCTGCTGGTCCGCCAATCGAACCCAAATAAAATCCACCGTGTTTTTTACAAGCTTCCATTACTTCTTTCGTTCGATTTCCTTTGGCAAGCATAATCATGCTTCCACCGTGTTTTTGAAATTCATCTACATAAACATCCATTCTTCCAGCTGTGGTTGGACCGAAACTTCCCGATGGCATTCCGTCTGGTGTTTTCGCCGGACCCGCATAATACACCGGATGATTTTTAAAATAATCGGGCATTGGTTTCCCGGCCTCCAATAAGGCTGCGATTTTAGCATGAGCAATATCGCGAGCAACGATTAAAGTTCCGTTTAATTTCAATCGGGTTTTGATAGGATAATTTGATAATTCGGCTAAAATTTCTGCCATTGGTTTGTTCAAATCTACCTCAACTGCTGCTTCCAAATGTGGTGGTGATTCAGGTAAAAATTGTTTTGGATTGACTTCCAATTGTTCGACAAAAATTCCGTCTTTCGTTATTTTTCCTTTAATATTTCTATCGGCCGAACATGAAACACCCAATCCAACCGGACAAGATGCAGCATGACGCGGTAATCGAATTACACGAACATCGTGTGCAAAATATTTTCCACCAAATTGCGCTCCGATAGTACTTTCCTGACAATAGAGTAGTACTTTTTTCTCCCATTCTAAATCGCGAAATGCCTGACCCGACATGTTTCCTGATGTGGGAAGATTGTCGAAATATCCTGCAGATGCTTTTTTGACTGCTGCTAAATTCGCTTCCGCAGAAGTGCCTCCGATAACCAACGCCAAATGATAAGGCGGACAAGCAGAAGTGCCTAAATCTTTTATTTTTTCACGAACGAATTCTTCCATCGATTTGTCGTTCAGCAATGATTTTGTTTTTTGATACAAGAACGTTTTGTTGGCAGAGCCTCCTCCTTTTGCTAAGAATAAAAACTCATACGAACTTCCTTTTTTGGCATAAATATCAATTTGAGCTGGTAAATTCGATCCCGAATTTTTTTCTTCAAACATACTAATGGGAACAATCTGAGAATAACGAAGATTTTTTATTTGGTACGTATTAAAGATTCCTTTGGATAACCATTCGGCATCATCCACGCCAGTGAAAACATTCTCGCCTTTTTTGGCCATAACAATCGCCGTTCCTGTATCTTGACACGACGGCAACTGACCTCCTACGGCTACAACTGCATTTTGTAATAAATTGTAGGCAACAAATCGGTCATTATCAGTTGCTTCGGGATCGTTTAAAATGTTGTTGAGTTTTTGCAAATGTGCCGTTCGCAACATAAACGAAACGTCATTCATGGCTTCCTGTGCTAGCAATTCTAATCCTTTTGGATCAATAGTAAGAATTTCTCTGTCGCCCAACTGCTCGACTTTTACGTAATCGGAAGTGAGTTTTTTATAAGTAGTATCGTCTTTTAAAATGGGATACGGATCTTGGTATATAAAGTCCATTTTGTGATTTATTTTTGGAGTGTAAAGTTAGGGAAAGTTGCGAAAATTTGTAATGTGTTTTGTGAATTATCAATCAAGGTATTAAAAAAACCAACTTGCCACAAAAACCGCAGTAATCACGCAAATTAAATCGACTAAAAGCATCGTTCCCAATGTGTATCTTGTATTTTTAACTTTTATCGATCCGAAATAAACAGCAATCACATAAAACGTCGTTTCGGCACTGCATTGAAAAATGCAACTCAATCTTCCGGTAAACGAATCGACACCAAATGTCCGCATCGAATCGATCATAAATCCACGTGAACCGCCTGAGCTGAATGGTCGAAGCATCGCAACTGGAAGTGAATCAGTGACTTGTTTGCTCACTCCGATATTAGAAAAAACAACCGAAATTCCGTCGCTAATTAATTCGAATAAACCACTATTTCTAAAGAACGAAATCGCTACTAACATTCCCATTACATAAGGAAAAATAGTAACTCCAGTTTTCAAGCCGTTATTTGCTCCTGTTACAAAAGCGTCAAAAATTGTTGTTTCTTTTTCGATGAATTTTTTCTCATTGATAAAGGAGAAAACCAATGTAAATCCGATTATCGCTACCAACATCAATCCCGAAAGATTAGCCGTGAAAAAGTTTTTACCAATCAAATCCAAACCATTTACATAGAATAACAATCCTACTATAGCGGCAATTATCGTCATTAAAGCTACCACTAACGAAGCACTTTTGAAGTTGATTTTTTGGCGAATTCCTACAATTAAAAAAGCGGCAATGGTTCCAATAAAAGACGTAATAATACAGGGTAGCATCACGTCGGCAGGGTTGCTAGCGTTTTCGGCAGCACGGTATCCAATTATTGAAGTCGGAATTAAGGTGAGTCCGGCAGCATGCAAACACATAAACATTATTTGGGCGTCGCTGGCTTTATCTTTATCGGGATTTAACTCCTGCAAACTCTCCATAGCTTTTAAACCGAAAGGCGTTGCGGCAGAATCCAATCCTAAAAAATTCGCTGCAAAATTCAACGTCATGTACGAAATTGACGCGTGATTTTTAGGCAATGACGGAAATACTTTTACAAATACAGGACTCAGTTTTTTGGCCAATTTTTCGGCGGCACCCGAATCGATAAGCAATTGCATTAATCCACAGAAAAAAGCCAAATATGCAATTAACGGAATAATTAAATCGAGTAAACTGTTTTTGCAGGTAGGTAAAAGTCCGTCTGATTTTTGAACACCACTATATATTTTTACCGTTTTACTTTTATAAACATAAGTGGTGTCAAGGTTTAACGTGTCTTTATTAACCACCATGGTCATGTCGGGCGCTTTTTCGATACTGTCTTTTACGAAGGCCGGTATTTGATTTAGGTATTTTTCGGAAATTAAAATGGGTTCGTCTTTCTTCCCATTCAAAACATAATCAATCGTGTAACTTTTGCCAATAAACAAACTAAAAATAACAAAGACAATTGAAGAAATAAAAATTGCCAACCAAAATCGACTTAAAACCATAATCTTTTTTTTGTAAATGTAACATTTATCACATTTGAAATCAACTATTTTTGACAACATTACAAACCTTTTATTTTGTCTATTCGTATACTGTTATAGCTGTTTATTGTAATTTATTGTTGATAAATCGTGGTTGTTTTATTTTAACCCTTAAACGAATCTACCTCGCTTATTTGTGCTTCTTTATCGATTATTTGTAAAAAATTAAAATAATTGATTTGGGATTTATATATTTGACATCATTTTTAAAAAATAAACCTCTATAAATTACCTATTTAAATGAAAAATTTATACTTAATCGCTTTCGTTTTTACTTTTTTTAGTGCTTCTGTTTTTGGACAATCTCCTAGTGATGTAAAGGAAATCGTTTCTCACTATGACTTGAAAAAAATAAAAGAGAGAGAAATATATTACAGAAAAAAAGCGCAAGTTGAAAAACAAAAAGCAATTACAGTTGCCCGACTTAACAATTGGCCGTTAGTTATTGAAAACGAGAATGGATCAAAGTCAGAATTGATGCGATTAACTGCTGATGGCTATCCGATTTATTACACTACCGATAACGTAAATGCTGCCAAATCAACAAGAACCAATTTTTTACATAATGGCGGTGGCATGGGTTTAAACCTAGAAGGTCAAGGAATGACGGTTCGTGAATGGGACGGCGATAGAGTTAGAGAAACGCATACCGCTTTTGGTGGTCGTGTAACTGTAGTAGATGATCCCGCAGGTACTTTAAGTGGTCACTCTACACACGTTTGCGGAACTATGATTGCTTCAGCAAATCCTGCTGCCGTTAAAGGAATGGCACCACAAGCTACAGCTAGAACTTTCAATTGGACAGACGATGAAAGTGAAGCTTTAGCGGAAGTTCAATTAGGAATGTTAGTTTCCAATCACTCTTATGGTGTGCCTTTATCAGGAACTGGTGGCCCATTAGCATCATGGATTATTGGAGCTTATGTATACGATACCGCTGCTTGGGATGAAATTGCTTATCTTTCTCCATACTATTTAAAAGTGGCTTCAGCAGGAAATGATGGTGGTAGTACTGCCAATACAGATCCAATCGCTTCTGGATTTGATAAATTAACTTTCGACAAAACAGCAAAAAATATTATGGTTGTTGCCAATGCACAAGATGCTGCAATTGGTGCAAATGGCGTATTAACCAGTGTTGCAATTAACGGCTCTAGTAGTCAAGGACCAACGGATGATTTTAGAATAAAACCAGACATTACAGGAAATGGTACCGCTCTAACTTCTACAAATAGTACAAGTAATACCTCTACTGCTGTATTAACAGGAACCTCTATGGCTTCTCCTAATATTACAGGGTCTTTGCTTTTATTGCAACAACATTATAAGAATTTATACAATAGCTTCATGCGATCTGCCACTCTGAAAGGACTTGCCTGTCATACAGCAGACGATGGTGGTGAGGTAGGTCCTGATCCTGTTTTTGGATGGGGATTAATGAATGCTAAAAAAGCAGTTGAAACTTTAAACACCAACGGACTAACTTCATGGGTTTCTGAAGAGAATTTAAGTCAAGGTGGTACATTTACTATGAATGTAAATTCTCTTGGAACAACACCTCTCGTGGCTTCTATAACATGGACGGATGTTCCTGGTCCCGTTAACGGTGGAATCACTCCTAATAATCCCATGAAAGCATTGGTAAACGATTTAGACATCCGAATTACAAAAAATACAACCACTTATTTTCCTTGGAGACTTGACCCAAATGACCCTACTGGTCCTGCTATAAGAAGTACCGATAATAATGTTGATAATGTAGAACAAGTAAAAATCGACGCTCCAACAGCTGGTCAATATACGGTAACAGTAACGCACAAAGGAACTCTTGTGAATTCAAATCAAAAGTATTCTTTGGTAATTACCGGTATTAATTCTGCTTTTGCACTTAATTCAACAACTGCTGACTTAGTAGTTTGTTCAAATCAAAATGCCGTTTTTAGTTTTAACTATACCCAATCTGGAGCCGGAACAACCAATTTTACTGCTGTAGGATTGCCTTCTGGCGCAACTGCTACGTTCAGTCCAACTTCGTTAAATGCTAATGGAACGGTAACTATGACCATTTCTGGATTATCGTCAATTGTTCCTGGTGAATATTTTATAGGTATTAATGGAAATAATGGAACGGAGACAGAAACAAGATACAAATCGTTACGTGTTTACAATTCGACTTTTCAAAATGTAGCGTTAAATACGCCAACCGATGGACAAGCTGGATTGTCAACTTCCGTAATTTTAAAATGGCAAGCACAAGTAAATGCCGAATCCTATACGATACAGATTTCAAACTCTCCTTCATTTACTACCTTTTTTACAAATGAATTGGTAACTACGAATCAATACTTTGTCTCTGGATTGGCGCAACAAACCATATACTATTGGAGAGTTACTCCATCTAATCGATGTGGAAACGGAAACACATCAAGCGCAACAGTACGTGCTTTTGCTACAGGAATTTTAACCTGTGATCAAACTTTTACAGCTACCGATTTCTCTAATGCTTCTATCGCTTCTGTTGCAAATTCTAGCGCTAGTGTGCCTTTGACAATTACAGGTGGTTATACTATTGGCGATATTAACGTGAATATGA
The DNA here is from genome assembly GCA_031387085.1 of Flavobacteriales bacterium. Taxonomy (GTDB): domain Bacteria; phylum Bacteroidota; class Bacteroidia; order Flavobacteriales; family Flavobacteriaceae; genus Flavobacterium. The sequence goes on from JANNCY010000124.1 coordinate 10,327, forward strand.
ATATTACACATACCTATGTTCAAGATATGACCATTTCTCTTCAAGGACCTGTTTCCATTGGAAGTCCGGTTATCATCTTATTACAAGAACCTTGTGGTGATAATGACAATATTAATTGTATTATGGACGATAATGGTGGAGCACCTGCTTGTGCCGGAAATCCTTCCATTTCAGGAAATATCGCTCCTTTTGATCCGCTTAGTGCCTTGAATTCATTGCCTGCTGATGGTGAGTGGACATTATTAATTGACGATCCATACAATGGTGATGGTGGAAGTGTAAATTCATTTAGTATTGATTTATGTCGCGTTGCACCAGCTCCAGGTCTTTCTATTGGTGAAAGCACTTCGTTGTCAAATTGCAGTGTGTATCCAAACCCTACCAAAGGAACAGTAAATGTTCTGATTCCGAATATTACTGAAAAAACAATGATTTATTTATACGATTTACAAGGAAGAAAAATTCTGACTACAGAAACCAATCAAATGAATTCTTCTTTTGAAATTGGAAATCTTCAAGATGGAATTTATCTGGTAACTATAGAAAACAGTATGGGAACTACTTCCAAAAAAATAATATTACGCAAGTAATAACACTAAAAAAGGATGTCAAATGTGACATCCTTTTTTTATATGTGACTAATTTCTTCTGGAATTAATAGGTCTTCTTTTCGAAATCGAAGGAAAACTTGAGCCACAGCAATAACATCTTTTTCGCAATACGTTACAATTCGGTCGATGTCTTTTTCGACGTAAAAAACGTGTGCTACCTGACTGCCGTCAATGTCGTCTTTAGAGGTTGGAATTCCCAATATCTTAGTTAGTAATTTTAAAGAAGTAAAGTGTTTGTAATCGCCAAACTTCCATAATTCTAAGGTGTCTAGATGCGCTATTTCCCATGGTTTTTTTCCGAATAAATTGAGTTTATTTGGAATGGTAACCTGGTTGATAATCATCCTTCTGGCGATAAAAGGAAAATCGAATTCCTTAGCATTATGGCCACACAACAAATGTTGCGGTTGATTGAAATGGTTGTTCAATAAATTGTTGAAATCGAGCAGGATTTTTTTTTCTTCCCCAAAAAAAGAAGTTACTCTAAAATTTCTAATGTCACCTTTTGTGATAAAATAGCCGACAGAGATACAGACTATTTTTCCGAATTCTGCCCAGATTCCAGCACGTTCGTAAAAGGCTTCTGGAGTGTGTTCGTCTTTGCGTTGGTATTGGGTTTTGAGTTCCCAAAGATGTTGCATGTCGTTGTCCAAATTTTGAAAGTGTTCTTGCTCTGGAACCGTTTCTATGTCAAGAAACAAAATGTGGTCTAATCGTATTTTTTCGATCATGGTACTTGTTTTAAATGGCGTTGATACTATTTGAACTGGCTTTGAATTACGAAGTTACATAAAAGAACCTTTACTTTTGAATGTAGTTAGAATAAACTTTGTTGATTGGTTGGATTTTCATGTTCGAGCAACCATTTTTTACGCCACAATCCACCAGCATAACCAGTAAGCGAACCGTCGGTTCCGATGACTCTGTGACACGGAATAACAATCCACAATGGATTTTTACCATTGGCAGACGCGACAGCACGGATGGCTTTTACATCACCGAGTTTCTTGATAATTCCAAATAAGACATCGTTTTTCCAAAGGGAATATTGAGCAATTCGTTCCATACTTTGCGTTGGAACTCGGTTCCTTTTGGATTGATTTTTATGTTGAAGTCGTTTCGGTTTCCGTTGAAATAATCGTGTAATTGAGAAACTGTTTCTTCCAATTCTTTCGGAATTTCTTTAGAAAAGTCGCCTTCTTCTAAAATAGAAATTACTGCAATGCCGTTTTCATCGCCAACAATTTTGGCGGTTCCTAGTGGTGTTTTGATGAAGGCGGTTTGCATGAAAGTGAAAGTTTAACCGCAAAGGTCGCAAAGTTTTCGCAAAGGTCGCAAGGTTTTATTTGGCGTGACTTAGGATGTATAATTCCAATGATTGTAAATCTTGATTGGACATTGTTTTGGTAATTTGCAGGTTGATTTTCATCGTTTCGTAAAGCGCTGGATTGACTATCGGTTCGGCTTCTTCTTTCAAAAAAGCAACTAGGTTTCCCTTTTGTTCTTTGTATATTTTTGCGGTTTCCTGTAAGCTTGGTCCGATAATTTTTTGATCTACTTTATGACAAGCGATACAATTGTTTTCGGTAAAAAGTGCTTCGCCTTTTTCTACCGTTGCAACTTCTGCAACGTTGCTATTGTCGCTTTTGCTCTCTTTTTTATCGCAACTGATAATCAGAAAAGTTAGTATTAAAAAGTAAAATATATTTTTCATGCTAAAATAGTGTTATTTGCAGCTATGCCCTAGCCCTGATAATAGCGGCATCCTTTGCGAGGAACGAGCAAAGATAAAGCGGATAGCAGGATTAGCTTCACGAAATCAACTTCACGACATCTTTGGCAAAATAGCTCGCAATTAAATCAGCGCCGGCTCTTTTTATCGCGGTTACCTGCTCCATCATCACGGCGTCGTGATCAATCCAACCACGTTC
>JANNCY010000130.1:0-3649 GCA_031387085.1 Flavobacteriales bacterium
CTTTCTTACCTTTCTTTAATTGGAAATTTAATTCGACTAAAGGATTGCGAAAAGAAATAATAGTTACGGTTACTCCAACTCCAACAACGTCAACTACTTCTCCTACAACAACAAATTCAGCAGGTAGTGACTTTATATTAAAACCGATTTTAATTTTGTAGGTGCTGTGCAATTAAAAATCAGGTACCTATTCGCAACAGCGGTATTACTACTTGAAGTTCCGGTTGCGGTAGTCGGACCAACATTGGAAAGGGTGCTTTCGTTTTCTGCAAAATAGGATGTTGTAGTTGTTAAAGCTGGAGTTAAATAAGAAGTTCCTGTTGCAATCGGTGTAGTTGCATTTATAGAATTGTACCAATTTATGGTTCCGCCTGATGCCGTTAAGGTTGTTGTTGCACCTTGACAAATCGTAACATTATTACTAGTTGTTGGTAAACCAACCGTTGGAACCATGGTAACATTTAAGGTAATTGTAGTAGCATTGGTTAAAGTAACTGGAATCGTTTGCGATACATAACCTGGTGCTTCAAAAATAACATTGTAGGTTCCTGCAATTTGTACTTTGTGATAATCTCCTTTGGTAGCCGATGTTTCTACCCAAGAACCCGAAGCATCTGTTGTTCCACTAATGTATACTTTGGCATGAATAGGATTTCCGTTGGTGTTAGAAACTATTCCGTGTAAACCATAATTGGCTTGTTTTATAAAGTTTAGCAATGCTTGTTTATTCCGATCCCAGTGAAAAAGTAAATTAGAAGCTAATGGTGTTTTTAGGACTGAAATTTCAATAGTTACTTCTTTATTGTGATTGAAAAAGTTATTGTAATCTTGTCTTCCGCCTTTAACAGTATACCAAATGGCACCATTGGTTGTTCCTGGAAACTGTCCAGTTCCATATACATCATCCATATAGTTTAAATCGCCATCGGCAGTTTGACATAACTGCGCATATTCTTGTGACACAAATCTAAAATAACTGTCATGTGGATGTATACTTACTGCAGATGCACCGGTAGCGGAGTTCGATGTATCCCAGGGAAAATTTACCACTTCGGCACCTCCGTGGTAATTGGCTGCTAAGACAAAATTTCGTGTAGCTTCAAAAGTTAAAAAAGCAGCAGTTTCAGGTTGATACGACGGATTGGTTTGCAAACCACTATCAGGATGTAATCCACCAATTGGGTCGGGATAATTTCTGTTTAAATCGTATCCATTTGCATTGGCTCTTGTTGCAGCATTTCCGGTTGAATTGTAAATGTCATTCCCAGCAGTTTTATACGAACCATCTGGATTAGCTAAAGGACAAATGTACAATTCCGTTCCGTTTACTAAATTGGTAATTTCAGAAAGCGTACCGTAGTTAGTAAGTAAATGATCTATAAAATGCAGCATAGTTGGATATCCCGTAATTTCATCTCCATGCATAGAAGAAGTATAAAAGAATTCGGGTTCTGTTTCATCGGATGCGGCATTATCAGAAATTTTAAGTACGTATAAAGTTCTTCCATTTGGTGTCGTACCGATACTTTGAAGCGTGCATAAACTTGGATATGTAGCAGCCCAATATTGCATTTTTGCTACATATTCGGAATATTTTGGATAGGCATCCCAAGTCGTATCCCACGCACTAGCCGCTTTATTGGAACTAGAATAAAATTCTTGCGGAACTTCATTATCAGTAGCTTCAATAGTATAATCGACATGTAACGCAAGAAATCGTTGAAACTGTTGGCTATTGGCATACGCTTCTCCTTCAAGAATATTCTGGTCAACTTGTTTGTGACCAATCGAAACCAAATTATTGATTTGTTCGAATTGTGCTTTATTTTTTGCTTTGAAAGTAAAAACAACTTCCCCTTTTTCTCTTAAATAACGCTTCGCTTTTTCTATATTATCATTTTTTTGAGCAAAAGAAAGGTTCGATATCAATATAATAATCAAAAAGGAGTAGGTAATTTTTTTCATAATTAAAGGTTTTAGTTTTACGAAATTAGTTAATTAAATTATTCGACTAAGAATATTAAATCCAAATTTCAACAATAATTTAGTAGTTCCTCATTTTAAATAGTGTAGTATTTTAGGATAAATTTTAATATAGGTTAATCCTTACAAAAAAATAAAAAAGCCGTCAAATTAAATTGAAGGCTTTTTCAAGTAAAGATTTGGGGAAAATCTTATCTTTTTATAATTCTTAATGTTTGGTTATTTTCTCCTTGCGTTACATTTAAATTATATATACCAGTTGGGTAATTAGAACCAATTGAAGCGTTTTGTAAATCGGATGGTTCAATTTTTTTATCTTCAATTAGTTTGCCTAACATATCATAAACTCTAACCTGAATGGTACTTTCTGTAGCTGTTTGAATTTCTAAATGAAAGCTTTCAGAATAAGGGTTTGGATAGGCTATTGCATTAAAATTAGGATCACCACTCACTTTATTATTTAAAATGAAATTTAATGGAGTATCAGATGTATATTGTAATGAAAGTAATTTACTATTTACACGTGATGTTGTTGAAATAGCTATTAATTTTCTTGACGTATTATTTGCATACGAACTTACTATGGTATTTGTTTTATTTCCTTGGTTAGAAGGTTGTAGCCATAATTGAGCATTACTATTCTTTGACCATGGTACTGAGTTGATAAAACGATATCTTCCAAGGGTGTAAGTACCATTATTAATAACTATCGAAGAATTATAATCCAAAGGAATACCAATAATTCTTAAATGGCCATAAGGGTTAGTTGTTGTATTAATGGTTGTTTTTAGTCCGGCTATAGCAGAACTCTTTCCTCCAATATAAACCCAAGAGCCACAATTTTTTGAGTTACATGGCGTGCCATCATTTAAAATTGCTGTATTATAATTAATCCCTACAGATATTTGAGCTAATTTTATTCCTTTTGTTGGACTATCAATTGTGAATGTTACATCCATCTCTAATGTGTTTTTTGTATTTGAGACATTGGCAAGTCCGATAGTATATAGGGCTTTTTCTGTCTGAGCAAATCCACTAATTGAAAGGAACAGTAGAGTAAGAAATAGTAATTTCGTAATTGACGTAGAATTAAATTTTTCCATTTTTTTTATTTTTAATTAATTACTAATTAAGGATGATTTGAAAATACAGAATTTTCAGAATTATTGGAATGGAATGGGATGTCAGAATTATCAACAGAACCATCGCCATTTAAATCAGTAGGTAAATGACCAAATGCTGAATTTTCAACATCATTAGACAATTCAACTGCGTCTGAACCGTCGATTACTTCATCTTGATTTATATCACCTGAAAATATTCCAAAAACGCCGACTTCTAGTTCAACCATATTTGAACCATATGCTTTATTAATTCCGGTTGTAAAATCATATAATAAAGGAGTTGTGCTAATATTTACCGGGTTTGCACTCCAAGTTTGAAGAATATTCCCCCCCTTAACTGCTATAAAGTAAGATCCGTTTGGAGTAGATGGATAGGCGCATTCGACAGTTCCGTCAGTTTTTAACATTGCTTCAACAGAAGAAACAATTTCATAGTTCACCGCATTTCTAAGTTCAACAGTTATTGTTTCTACATCTGTTGTATTGGTACTAATTCCTTGATTAGAATTAACAGTTGTCATCGAATTTCCTCCTAAATAATA
>JANNCY010000181.1:0-9210 GCA_031387085.1 Flavobacteriales bacterium
GCAGAAAAGTATCATTATGCACTTCCTATCTGAAGATTTAGAAAATTACATCGAACAACATTCGCAAAACGAACCCGAATTATTAGCGCAGTTAAACAAAGAAACGTATCAAAAAATATTATTGCCAAGAATGTTGAGTGGCCATTTTCAAGGCAGAGTTTTGAGCATGTTGTCTAAATTAATTCGACCAACAAGCATTCTTGAGATTGGAACTTATACTGGCTATTCTGCTTTATGTTTGTGCGAAGGTATGCAAGAAAATGGCGTTTTACACACTATCGATATTAAGGAAGAATTGTTGGATTTTCAAAGAAAGTATTTTGATAAATCGCCTTGGGGAAAACAAATTGTACAACATTTAGGCGAAGCATTAACTATTGTTCCAACAATAAGTTCAAAATTTGATTTGGTTTTTATTGATGCGGACAAAGAAAACTACATCAATTATTTTAACTTGATTGTTCCGAAAATGAATAAAGGAGGCATCATTCTTTCTGATAATGTGTTATGGAGTGGAAAAATTTTAGAAGAAATACATCCAAAAGACATCGAAACAAAAGTGCTGAAGGAATATAATCTTTTACTTAAAAACGACGAAAGAGTAGAAACCGTTTTGTTACCCATTCGCGATGGATTGACCGTTAGCAGAGTGATTTAATTAGCGCTACGACGCAAAAGATAGTGATAACCTTTGTAAAATAAGATTCCGAAAGTAGCTCCAAAAACATATCCTGTTAAAACATCTAATGGAAAATGGAGTCCGAGGTAAATTCTACTGTAAGCGAAAATCAATGGAAACAAAAACAAAAGATAGGTGTATTTGTAAAATTTTCGCAATAGTAAAAAAACAAATACAGTCGTAGCCATTGAGTTTGTTGCATGTCCTGAAAAAAAACTAAACGAATCTCTCTTTTCTACAATTCTAATAATACCATTTATTTCGGTATCATTACAAGGGCGTAAACGTTGGACAGTATCTTTAAATAAATTAGCAGATTGATCACAAACCAGAATTAACAATGCAATAAAAACGACAGCGATTAAAAAATTTTTCCATCCAATTTTTTTATATAGAAGATAAAAAATAAGCAGGAAAAAAGGCGTCCAATTAATTTGTTTAGTAATAATTAACCAAAAATTATCATACGCCGGAGACCCTAATCCGTTAAGAAAAATAAGCAATTCTTTATCAAGCGCAATTATTTTATCGAGCATTATAATTGACGTTTAATTGGTCCGGATAACTCATCTAAATCTTCCTTCATTTTGTCAATAGGATTGGATAAATTAGTTCCTAAACTTCCTTTTATATTTTCAACTTCCGTTGAAAAACCGCTTGTTAAATCTTTAAAAGAAGCATCAATTCCGTTGGCTTCGGCACTTTTAGAGATTTCGCTTTTAATTTCGTTGGTGGCATTTTTAAGTTGCGCCATTCCTTTTCCCATGGTACGTGCAATCGCAGGAATTTTATCCGATCCAAAAAGCATTAAGGCGATAAAGATGATGAAAATCATTTCGCCTCCACCTATTCCAAACATAGTATTATTTTTTATTTATGAGATTACAAAGTTACTCAATGCAACGGAAGCAAAACAAAATAATTTAATCAAATTTTGATTTTACTTCTCCTTTCGGCCATGAATTGTTGGTAACATCAATATCTGCAGTCTCCAATTTTGGGTCGATTTGAATTTTAGTAATTGCTTTCTGTGTGGCAAAAGTGCGAATTACTTCTTTATCATTCATTCTCCATATTTGTGCTGGAAATTTTTGTGTTTCTGTCGTTCCGTCTTCATATGTTAATTCCACAATTATCGGCATAACCAATCCGCCTGGCTTATCAAAAGTTACCTGATAAAAGTACTTTGGTTCGTTTAATTTTGCTCTTTCATCGGGTGTAAAATTGGCATTCACATAGTCATCCAAAGCTTTGTAATCGGCAATTTTGAAAGGTTTATTCATTTCGGGTTTGAAATCTTCACTTCCGTCAGCAACCATATAAACCATTGCACCTGGATTCGAATCACGGCGACGTCTTGTTTTCATAAACTCGGTAACTTCTTTAGAAGGTTCATTGCTTACAAAGTATTTTTTTACTTCTTTAATTCCAATATCATTAGCATCGGTAGAATAAAACCAACCTCTCCAAAACCAATCTAAATCGAATGCTGATGCATCTTCCATCGTTCTAAAAAAATCTTCAGGAGTTGGATGTTTGAATTTCCATCTATTGGCATACGATTTAAAAGCATAATCAAATAATTCGTGTCCCATAACAGTTTCACGCAGAATGTTTAATGCCGTTGCTGGTTTTCCGTAAGCATTATTTCCAAACTGACGAATGCTTTCCGAATTGGTCATAATGGGTTCTAATCCTTTTTGATCGCCACTCATGTATGGAATGATGTTTTTAGCCGGTCCACGGCGCGTTGGAAAATTAGAATCAAAAGTCTGTTCTGCCAAATATTCCATAAAGGAGTTCAAACCTTCATCCATCCATGTCCATTGACGTTCATCCGAATTAACAATCATCGGGAAAAAATTATGTCCAACTTCATGACAAATTACGCCTAACATTCCGTATTTAACTTGATCGGTATATTTACCTTCCGCATCGGGGCGACCGAAATTCCAGCAAATCATAGGATATTCCATTCCTTGGTCTCTTGCATTTATTGAAATCGCTTTTGGATACGGATAATCAAATGTGTAGTGAGAATAACTTTTCAATGTGTGCGCAACAATTCTTGTAGAATATTCTTCCCAAAGCGGATTTCCTTCTTTTGGATACAACGAAATTGCCATTGTTGTTCTTGTGTCTAACTTAACCGCCATGGCATCATAAATGAATTTTCTTGATGTTGATATTCCGAAATCACGAACATTTTCTGCTTTGAATTTCCAGGTTTTCTTTTTGTCTGAAAAACCTTTTTCTGAGGCTTCGGCTTCGGCTTGTGTTACCACAATTACAGGCTTATCAAATGATTTTTCGGCAAGAGCATATCGTGCCAATTGTGCTGGTGTGAAGACTTCGTTTCTGTTTAACAGATTTCCGGTAGCTTCCAGAATATGATCGGCAGGAACGGTGATGTTGACTTCAAAATCCCCAAATGGAAGTGCGAATTCACCAGAACCCCAAAATTGTTGGTTTTGCCATCCTTCAACATCGTTGTAAACTGCCATTCTCGGATAAAACTGAGCAATAACATACAAATTGTTTCCGTCTTTTTCAAAATGTTCGTAGCCCGAACGACCTCCATCTACTGTATAATTATTAATGTTGTACCACCATTTTATGGAGAACGAAATCTTCTCACTGTGTTTTAAAAGCTTTGGCAATTCGATTCGCATCATCGTTTGATTGATAGTATAATTCATCGGTTTTCCCAGCGCATCTTTTACATATTCGATATTGAAACCTCCGTCGAAATCTTCTTCTAAATATTTTCTTGAAAATCCCTGTACACCCATTGCTGGATCGGTTTTTTTATTTTCAACTAAAGGCGATAGTGATTTTCTGGAATTCTGATTTTGATCCAATTGCACCCAAAGATAATCGAGCGCTTCTTTGGCATTGTTGGTATATGTTATCGTTTCCTGACCAAATAATTTGGTATTTTTATCATCGAGTTCGACATCCATTTTATAATCGGCTTGTTGCTGATAATATTCGGGACCAGGCGCGCCTGAAGCGGTACGATACATATTAGGCGTTGCTAATAAATCATACATCTGCTTAAATTTATCTGGATTTTTTTCGGAGTCTACTTTAGCTGCGCTCTGTTCGGCTGTGCCTCGAGTGGGAACTGGAGTTTCTTGAGAAAAAACTAAACCTGTAAAAAGTAATATTAACGTAGCAATTCTATTCATAACTTGTTTTCATTTAAGCCATAAAAGTAATTGTTTTTATAAAATACAGTTGTAAATTCTATTATTTTAACATTCCTTTATAAGTTTCAGAATCTAAAAGAAGGCTGCTTTTTTTATTATTAAAATTGGCTTGAATAATATTTTGTTGTTCACTATGAACCTCTGTTATGATTGTATTCTGAACATCCAATGTTGCTATTTTTGAAATATCGACACATTTTAAATAACAAATTAGAATATTATCTTCGATTTCTTTACTTATAAATAACATTGGTTTTTGTTGCCCGTTTATTTTTAAAGTAAATTTTTCGGCAAGGTATTTTTTTAAGAAATCGACATCTTGTGGTGTTTCATTATCGGAAGCTAAGAGTATTTTTTTATGGAATTTATTTTCCAGAGCTTCATTTAAATCATCGATAAAAATGCGTGTTGTAATTTGAACCATTTTCTTTTTTGGAACAAAATTAATTTGATAAATAGCAGTGTAGAATTTATGCGTTGTAAAAGCAAAACAACTAACAATGGCTATAAAAAGAAAATACCTGAGTGCTTTTTTCATCTTTCAAAAATACTTATTTTTCTTTTAATAACGTTAGATATTCCAAAGCCAATCGGGTCATTATGAAGCTCGCTTTTGTTTTGTTTTTCTCGTTAACAGCTATTGCAAGCTCTTTGTCTTCAACAATATAATATTGAAATGCTTCGATATAATCTGCCGGAATCTTAAGTTTTTCGGTAAAATAATTGTCTTCAAACTGATCTTTTATTTTCTTCATCAAGAATTCTTTTCGTTCTACTAACAATTCTTTTTTGAGCATTGCTGTTCTGCCACTTATCGAATTAATCATGCCGTCAACGCTCATTCCTCCTACTGGAATCAATAACGGACTATACCAATGAAGCTCTCCTGCTGTTATTAATTTTCTCTCGGCTGGCGTATAATGTTTGGTGTTGGGAGAAATGATTCTCAATGAAACGGCGTTAATATTTTTATACTCATTAATTTTCACTTCGTCCAGCTGGCGCAATAAAATCTCCATTTTCACAAAAAACAAATCCGAATCAAAATCGGATTTGTTTAGCACTACTTTCAATCCTTTGAATTGAACGTGAGAAAACATCAGCGTATCGCCTTCTTTTGCAGGAATGGAAAAATAACCTCCGTTTTCTGTTAAAGTCGACAAATCTGATTTGATATTGACGATGTAAATTCCTTCTAAATCATTGGAGCTGGCAACTACTTTCCCTTTCAAAAGCTTTGCAGTTTGACCTTGCATCGGAACGGCTAAAGCTATAAAAAAGTAAACAATAAAAGCTTTATAAAAATGGATCATAGTTGTGCTGCATGAAAATGATTGTAAATGTATTTGAATCGTATCAAAAAAATAAGCCAATGCAATTGTAAATTTATGTTAATATTAATCCTGTTTGTTTGTAGCTTTGTGGAAGAAAATCATACTAAATGAGTAAAAGACTTATCATTGCAAGCACTTCCACAATTCATGGCGGTGATTATTTGGAGTATTTATTGCCCACTTTGAAAATCCATTTTAAAGACTGTAAAACCCTGCTTTTTATTCCGTATGCGAGACCTGGCGGAATATCTCATGACGAATACACTTCTAAAGTAATCGCCACTTTTGTAGCACTAAACATAGCCGTTAAAGGCATTCATGAATTTGAAAATGCAGTCGAAGCCGTCAAAAATGCAGAAGGAATTTTTACCGGCGGTGGCAACACTTTTTTATTAGTCAGTCAATTGTATCAAAATGAAGTGATGGAAGTTTTAGCATCGGTGGTCGAAAACGGAACTCCGTATTTAGGTTCTAGTGCTGGAAGTAACATTACTGGAGTTTCGATGCAAACGACTAATGATATGCCAATCATCTATCCTCCTAGTTTTAAAACATTGGGATTGATTCCGTTTAATTTGAATCCGCATTATCTTGATGCCGATTTACAATCGAAGCACATGGGAGAAACTAGAGAAACTCGGATTAAAGAATTTCATGCCTTTAATGCAACGCCTGTTCTTGGTTTGAGGGAAGGAAGTTGGCTGGAAGTAAATGGGAATGCTATTCTATTGAAAGGAGATTTGACTGCTAGATTGTTCCGACAAGGCCAACTACCAGAAGAAATAGAAACTGAAACGGATTTGTCGTGGTTGCGTTAGGGATTGCAGCGGCATCCTTTTTTAAGGATTGGTCGAATGGAGTGAGACATATCAATCCTTAAAAAAGATAAAGCGGAAAGCCCGACCCGAAGGGAAACGCCATAACAATAAAATAAAAAAGTCCCAAATTTTCATTTGAGACTTTTCAGAGCGGAAGACGAGGCTTCCCGATTGTCATCGGGATAAACTTCTCGCCAGTTTGCATAAAAAAACCCCTAATTAAATTAGAGGTTATTTATTTCAGAGCGGAAGACGAGGCTCGAACTCGCGACAACCAGCTTGGAAGGCTGGAGCTCTACCAACTGAGCTACTTCCGCATTTACTTCACGAAACACTTATGTTTATTGGAGTTCAGTGAACTACGTTTTGTGAGGTGCAAATATAGTATAATAGTTTTATTGGATGCAAATTTTTTTTCAAAAAAAGTAGCATCCTTTTATTTTACACGTTTTATTACAGGTAATAGATTTATAATTACATTGTTATCGATTATTTGAATTACGTTTTATGATGAGAAGTATCGGTTTATAGAAATAAAAACGCTAATTTTAATGCTGCTAACAGTGCCATTCCTTTTTAATTGCCGATGCGGGAATACACTATATACTATTTAAAAAACTGAGGTAATTGCCTATGAATAAACTTTACATGCTACTTTTACTTATCGTTTTATCCAGTTGCAAAAGAAACAACACTACTTTTAATTCTTCTGCGAATGCTTCTTTTATTGACTTTTCGGGTTTTGATAATTCCAAAATAAAAATTGACACACTCCTATTGAATAACTATCACAATGACGAATTAAAAGCGTTTTACAAAAAATACAATTTCGAAATTGTTTGGGATGCTAAAGCCAATCGATCTTTTATTTTAGAAGAAATAGCCTCTGCTGAAAACGAAGGATTAGAATCGGAAGACTACAGTTGTTCTAAGTTGAAATCCTATGAAGATAATTTTGGAAACCTACAAGATTCCGCCATTGTAAATTACGATATACTGCTGACTTTAAACACACAATTGTACATCAAACACATCAGTCAGGGAAAATTAAATCCGAGAGAATTATACAACGATTGGGACATTAAGGAAAAAAAAGTTGATGTTAATACCATTTTATTTAATTGTTTTGAAACTTCCACTTTTGAAGAAACAATAGAAAACTGTAAACCCAATCATCCCATTTATAAAAAATTAAAATCGTGCTTGAAATTATTAAACCAGTTTCCTGATGATCGAAAGATTGGACTTATCAATCTAAAAGAAAAAATAATTCCCAATAAAAAAAACAAGTACATCCATATCATTAAAAAGCGATTGATGTATTGGAATGATTTGAAAATAAAGGACACCATTTTATCGGACTATTATGATAAAAAAACACAAGAAGCGGTACGTTTATTTCAGAAAAGACATGGTTTGATTCCGGATGCAATCATAGGCAGAAGTAGCATTGAAGCACTCAATTATTATAAAAGCCAACGAATGGAACAAGTAATTGCTAACATGGAACGCTGGCGATGGTATGCACATGATTTTGGAAATAATTACTTGCTCATCAACATTCCCGATTACAGTATTGTAGCTGTAAAAGATAATGACACGATGCAAAGTCAAAGAATTGTGGTTGGAAGAGATACTCGAAAAACGCCCATTTTAGAATCTAAAATATCGAATATAAATTTGAATCCCAATTGGACGGTTCCTCCTACTATTTTAAAGGAAGATATTTATCCTGAAGCCGAGAAAGACAAAGGTGTTTTTAGAAAAAAAGGACTCCTTATTTTAAATAATAAAAATGAAGAAGTAAATCCGTGGACGTGGAAAAAAGAAGATGCCTACAAATACAAATACGTTCAAAATCCGGGAAGAAATAATTCGTTAGGATTGATGAAAATTAACTTTCCGAACAAGTATTCTGTCTATCTTCACGATACAAATCATCGCAACTATTTTGCTTTTACCTATCGTTCATTGAGTTCGGGTTGTGTTCGTTTGGAAAAGCCTTTAGAAATGGCAACCTATATTTTGAATGATACTATTAAATGGCCGCTACAAAAAATTATGGACACAACCGATATCAACTATTATTACAAATTACAGAAAGAAAAACAAAATACTATTGACAAAAAAAACGCAAAACTTTTGGCTAAAAATGCGAAGTTGGTTATTGAAAAAAAGACGTTTCCAAAACCACAATTAAAAACAATAGTTATTAAAGTAGACGAAGTCATTAACATTCATCAATTATATTGGACCGCGTGGGAAAGCAATGGAGAACTTCAGTTTAGAGAAGATATTTATTGTTTGGATGCTGAACTGTATTCCAACCTACGATATTAAAGTGTTGGTTTTATCGTAATCCATAGACGGGTGGTAAATAAACAAACAAGATTTTCCTTTTATAGTTGCAATTATCTTAGCACTTAAATTTGCTGGTAGCGCAGGACAACCGTGACTCAAACCAAGCCGGTGGTGTACTTTTGCAAAAGCATCGGAAACGTAATCGGCTGCATGCATCACAATCGAGCGATTTCTGGCTCCATCGTTGACACCTCTTTCAAGTCCATCCAATCGCAATGATAATCCGTGTTTTCCATTATACGTTTCTCCGGTAACAAAAAATCCCAAACTGCTTTTGTTGGATTCATTTTTATTAGAAAAACTGGTAGCATAATTTTGTCCCGAATTTTTTCCATGAGCTACCAATGAATTCATAACGATTTTATTTTCTTTGGTATCAATTATCCAAAGTCTTTTTTCTGTTGATGGTAAACTATAATCCACTATCGTTAGAAAATCTTTACCTACGTTCCCAGATTCTTTTAGTTTATAAAATCCAAGAATGGCTTTTGAAAAACAATCAAAAGATGGCATTTTGAATGAATTAGCATTCAAAGTTGAATACATCGATTCTTCTAAAGTCTGTTTAGTGTGTTCGGTAGTCGTCTGTATTGTTTTTTTGGTAACTATTTATCAAGGAAAGCAAAATAACCAGCATTTTGGCATTAATGTACCAAAATTATCATCAGGTGTTGGGTCGCCAATGGCTCTAAACTTCCATGTACCATCTTTGCGATATACCTCGGCAAAAGTCATTGAACACATACCATTATAAGTAGCATCACCCGAAAGACCGAAACGAGCAATTTCTTTGCCTTTCGCATCCA
>JANNCY010000195.1:0-21049 GCA_031387085.1 Flavobacteriales bacterium
TTTTCAATTGCAATAGTAATTATGGTATCTTTTTTTACGGTAAATTTTCTGTTTTTTATTGGAAGTTCAATAGCGCTAACTTCTACTTTATCAAAATTACCTCGATGAAATACAAACTCGTAGTCGCCCGATTTCAAATCGAGCGTAATTGTTTTTTTAGTTTTACCTATCGATTGTAGCTTGTATTCTGCATCCGGTTTGTCCATCCAGTCGTTGAATGTACCTGAAATATATATGTTGTCATTTTGAATGGGACTTTGTTGCTCCACTACAAATTTCACTTTATGCTGACTGTATAGTGTGTTGGATATTATGAATAACAATAAAAGATAGACTAGTTTTTTCATACTGAATTATAATAAATTGGTAAACGGAATTAAAAGTTAAAAACCTCAAATTTAATAATATAAAGAAACACAATTTTTTTTTTATTTCTAACTATTAATACGAATAAACTATTTTTGCTACTATTTTTTTTTCAATTGTATACTCATAAACCTTCTTAGTAATTACTTTAACTAAAAATTAATATTCGTTTTGTTGTGCCTCTATTTTTAAACAGTAATTTTATATCCTATGGAAAAAAATAGTAAAAAAGGGTTTTTCTTTAAGGTTTATGAAGCTCCAAATCAATCGCCCTTTGACAAACTTTTTGAAATCTTTAAAGAATTAATCACGCACACTTCGGGCGATTTTGACGAAGCTATTGACTGGTTGCGGCAATTGGATGTTGAATACAAACTGACCGATGCCAATTACACCATCGATGATTTTATTGAAGATTTAAAGAAAAAAGGATACATCCGAGAGGAACTTAAAGACGACGGAACTTCGGGAACTGGAATTACAGCCAAGACCGAACGAGCCATTCGACAACAAGCCTTAGATCAAATTTTCGGAAATTTAAAACGTTCAGGAACCGGAAATCATAAAACTAAATATTCTGGCAATGGCGATGAACAAACGGGTGAGTTTCGCGATTACCATTTTGGTGATGGGTTAGAAAGTATTTCATTAACCGAAAGTTTGCGAAATGCTCAAATCAATAATGGTGTTGATGAATTTCGTTTGACAGAGAACGATTTGGTAGTCGAAGAAGCCAAATTCAAAGCGCAAATGAGTACGGTATTGATGATTGATATTAGTCATAGTATGATTTTATATGGCGAAGATCGAATTACACCAGCCAAAAAAGTAGCCATGGCGTTGGCCGAATTAATTACAACACGCTATCCCAAAGACACCATTGATATTTTAGTTTTTGGCAACGACGCGTGGACTATAGCCATTAAAGATTTGCCGTATTTGAAAGTGGGTCCGTATCACACCAACACCGTTGCAGGTTTGCAATTGGCTATGGATATATTACGGAGAAAACGAAATACCAACAAGCAAATTTTTATGATTACCGATGGGAAACCGAGTTGTGTTCGTGAAAAAGACGGAACGTATTATATGAATAGCAATGGTTTGGATGAATACATCGTTGAACAATGTTATAATCAGGCACAACAAGCTAGAAAGTTGCACATTCCCATCACCACATTTATGATTGCCAATGATCCGTATTTGCAAAAATTTGTCAACCGATTTACAGAAGCCAATCAAGGTAAAGCATTTTACACCGGCTTAAAAGAATTGGGCGAAATGATTTTTGAAGATTATGAAACGAATAGGAAGAAGAGAATCAAGTGATCAGTAGTCAGTCGTAGTTTGTCAGCTCAACCGTATTGTCATTCCGACGAAGGAGGAATCTCATTAATTGCTCACATTATGTGATTTCTCCTTCGTCGAAATGACAAATAAATCCTTAGCTTAATGACATTGAGTTCTGTCGAAGTTAATAGCAATAATATCAATAATAAAAAATAACAAATGAACAACATAAAAACACTAGCAGATTTAAAAAAATCGAATTGGATTTCTAGAAGTATCAAAGATGAATTACGTGATAATCTTAGAGAAAAAATAAAAGCAGGAAAACCAGTTTTTGAAGGGGTATACGGATTTGAAAATACGGTTGTGCCCGAATTAGAACGAGCCATTTTATCGCGACACAATATCAATTTACTCGGACTACGTGGACAGGCAAAAACACGATTGGCTCGCAAAATGATTGAGTTGTTAGACGAATACATGCCAATTGTTGAAGGCTCTGAAATTAACGACGACCCGCTAAATCCAATTTCTCGTTATGCCAAAGATTTGATTGCCGAAAAAGGGGAGAAAACTCCAATACAATGGATACACAGAAGCCAACGCTTTTCCGAAAAATTAGCCACACCCGATGTAACAGTAGCCGATTTAATAGGCGATGTAGATCCAATAAAAGCAGCTAATTTAAAGCTTTCATATGCCGATGAACGAGTTATCCATTTCGGAATGATTCCACGTGCCAACCGTTGTATTTTTGTGATTAACGAGTTGCCCGATTTACAAGCCCGAATTCAGGTTGCCTTATTTAACATCTTGCAAGAAGGCGATATTCAAATTCGTGGATTCAAATTGCGAATGCCATTGGATTTGCAATTTATTTTCACCGCCAATCCCGAAGATTATACCAATCGCGGGAGCATTGTAACGCCTTTGAAAGATAGAATCGGCTCACAAATTTTAACGCATTATCCAGAAACGATTGCTATTGCCAGAACCATTACCGAGCAGGAAGCTAAGTTAGATGTTTCTCAAACAGAAATGATTCATGTTCCTTCATTAGCAAAAGATATATTAGAACAAATTTCGTTTGAAGCTCGTGAAAGCGAATACGTCGATAACAAAAGTGGTGTGAGTGCTCGAATGAGTATAACTGCCTATGAAAATTTACTCAGTACTGCTGAGCGACGCACATTAAAATCGGGAATGGATACTACGACTGTTCGATTATCTGATTTTATGGGAATTATTCCGGCTATAACAGGTAAAGTGGAATTGATTTACGAAGGCGAACAAGAAGGTGCAGCCATTGTAGCACAACATTTAATTGGCGATGCCATACATACTTTCTTTCCTGCATATTTTCCAAAAATAGAAAAATTAGAACGCGATTTGGATGCGAGTCCGTATGCGAAAATTTTAGAGTGGTTTTTTGCAGAAACAGGTTTTCAGTTGCTCGACGATGCTTCGGATGCTGAATACAAAAAACAATTGGATGCTGTAACACCTTTAGAAGATTTAATTCAGAAATACCAATCTCAAATAGCTATTGAAGATAAGTATTTTCTAAAAGAGTTTGTACTTTGGGGATTGGTTGAGCATGATAAATTGAGTAAAGATAGAACAGAAGAAGGCTATCAGTTTAAAGATTTGTATGGGAGTTATATTAGTAAGTTGTAGGGTATAATGACTGGATTTTGCTGCGTAAGATCCAGACAAAGCTCCGCTTTGAGAATGCATTAAAAACAAAAAAACGCTTAAGCGAGCTTAGCGTTTTTTCTTATTTTAATACATTCATTCGTGACCTCGACTGGATTCAAACCAGTAACCTCTTGAGCCGTAATCAAGTGCGCTATTCAGTTGCGCCACGAGGCCTTTTTTGTGGGTGCAAATATAAGTATATTTGTGTAACTTGCAAACCATAATTACTTTAATATTAAAAAAATGCCGCTTAAAAAATACATTCGTGATATTCAGGATTTTCCAAAACCCGGAATCGGATTCAAAGACATTACGCCCTTACTTAGTAATCCACAAGCTAGAAAAGAAACCTTAGAAGTTTTACTTTCTACTTTGAAAGATAAGAAAATCGACAAGGTAATAGGAGTAGAGAGCCGTGGATTTTTCTTCGGAATCTTATTAGCAGATGAATTAAACGCTGGATTTATTCCTGTACGAAAACCTAAAAAATTACCATTTGAAACGATTTCGGCTTCATATGATTTGGAATACGGAACGGATACTTTAGAAATGCATATTGATGCCATTCAAAAAGGAGACAAAGTTGTAATTCACGACGATGTTCTAGCAACAGGCGGAACAGCAAAAGCCGTTTGTGAATTGGTTGAAAGATTGGGTGGTGAAATTGTGCAATGCAATTTTTTAATGGAATTAACCTTTCTAAATGGAAGAGAAAAATTAGGAACAAATCCTATTTTCGCTGCAATGACTTACTAATCAAGTGCTCTTGTAGTTACATAATATCGATAGACAATAAGAGCCAATTGCCATTTTTTGGCTTTAGCGACATCCAATTGTTGTTTGGTAAAACTGGGCAGTAGGAGTTTGTTGAGTTTGGCTAAAATTTTATACATTGTAATAGTAGTTTCTACAAAAGTAAAAAAGACCACTCAATTAGAATGGTCTTTTTTGTTTTAATCTTATTTTTTATTTTTCAAATCGGCTTTTGCTTTTTCTAATTCCACTTTGGCTTGTTCCATTTCAACTTTCGCTTTTAGCAGTTCCTCTTTTGCCTGTATCATTTCTTCCCTTGCTTTTTCCATTTCGGGACGAGAACGATCCATATCTTCTCTTGCTTTCTCCATTTCAGGACGAGAGCGATCCATTTCAGCTTTTACTTTTTTCCAATCTGCATTTGATATTTTTATTTGCTTTTCCATTTGGGTTGAGAAATCTTTTTTGTTACCATAACTAAAAGACTTAAATTCTGTATTGCCATGAATTGTAGCATTATTTTCCTTAATAATTTCTTCTAATTCTGCTTTTGTGAAATCAGTCCCTCCATCAATTATTTTTCCATCTACAATAACTAAGGATTGTTTTCCATCTCTTTTAATAACTATACTTGATTTTTGAATTTTATTCCATGAATTCACTTCGGGAGCTTCTAGTAATTCTACTATCTCTGATGCTTCTGACGTTTCTGGAATTTCAAAATCTAAGTTATGATTTTTAATTTCAGGTATACTATCGTTAAAGTTATATTCATCTGTGCCATTTTTAGATACATAAGCAACTCTCTTTTTGTCTATTTTATTTCTAATTGCTTTTATCTCATCAGTAGTAACATGTTTCACCCCAAAATCATAGCTTCCATTTTCTAACCGATTGGTGTAAATAAATATTTTATCAATTGGAGTACTTTGATTAATTTTTAATTCCTTTTTTCTTCCATCTTCCGATTTCATTTTTATTTGTATCCCAGTAATTTCTCCTGCATTTCTTTTTATTTTTGAAACTTCAGTTGTTATTTTTTCCTCTTTAAATACATTTTTTAAAGTTTTTAAACTTTTGTCCGTTTCTGTGGCATCAAAAGTTATATCCGCGCCTTCATGTGTTTCTATAATTTGATTGCTGTTTTTTACTAATTTTTCTTGAGCAATAATTTTTACTTGAAATAAAAATACAAAGGCAATTAAAGCAGGAATTACAACGGCATACTTCCATGAATTTCTTTTGTGTGATTGATTTTTGTTTAACATAACGATTCGTTTTTTGATTAATGATTGATAAAAATGATTGGTAATGGGTAAGCAGCTTTGATGAGTAACTACTTTTAAAAGTGCTTTTTGAAACACTCTTTTATCTTCTATTTGTTGAATAGCTTTACTGTCGGCTATGTATTCTAAATTTTGAATGATGGCTTTTTTGTACAACCAAATAAACGGATTGAACCAAAACAAAATGCTAAATAGTTTAGCTAGTAAAACATCAAAAGAATGCTTTTGTTGGCTGTGGACTTTTTCGTGTAATAAGATACTTTCTAATTCACTTTGGGAGTACAAACTCGAGTTAAAAACGATGAAATTAAAGAAAGAAAACGGAGCAATATTTTCTTGTAAATCGACTAAACTAAAGGTTTCCTGTTTTGCTATTTGTTTATTATTTAATAATTTGATTAATGAAATAACGTTAACGATTATTTTCAAAAACAAGAATAAAACAATTAAAATATAAACTGTTGTTACCATCTGAAGCCAGTCAATTGATTGTGCTACATTTTGTTGAATCGCCTTGGTAGCATTGGATTGATTGGATAAGGCAACCAAATCTTCGATTGAAATTTTTGGTTTTTCAACAAAAATAATTCTCTTGATAAAGAACAATGGCAGTGTTGCCGATGTAATCAATCCGGCTATTAAAAACCAACGATTACTTGTAAAAAACGTTTCTTTACGCAACAATAAATGATATGACAAGAAAAATGCTGCGATTAAACCGCTTGATTTTAAAAGGTATATAAATAGTTCTTGCATTTTGGTTGGTTTACTTGGTTGATATAATCATTTTATAAACAGGTACGCCTTTTACCTCTTCATCCTTTTCGTTCAGCAATTTTATAGTTTTAATTTTTGTAATATCGATGCTTTCAAGTGTAAGTCTCGGATTTTTTTGTGGAACATCATTAAAAATTAAAATTGGAGAATTTTCAGTAAATTTTACAATTGGAGAACGTGGAATTTTCATATTACAGCGTTCAAATATCACCACTTCATCTCCATTTTGTAATGTTATTATACTTGGAGCCTCAAGTTTTGCAACTAGATTTGGATCTCTTGTGCTCCAATTGGTTGTAATAACATATACTTCGTTTTTATCTCTAGCGGCATATCGTTGCAGTGATTTTGCATCCGTTAAAACTTCAATTTTTGTTAAGCCTTTTTGGGTCAAGTTCGTTTACAGTAGCCTTGTCATATCTTTGACCATCTACATATATCAGCGCACCGTCTTTAATCGACTCAATTGTTGTGATTTTATTTTCATTCACCGCATCAAATGGTTTTTGAACCATGTCGGGATTGTCATAAAAACCGATTTGATTTTTCCGGTCTTTCGATATTACAATTTTGAGGAATATTGGACGTATTGGGACAGTTCGGTCTTGTTGTGTTGTTCCTTTATTTCCTTTATTGTCATTGAAAGTCAATTTGATTTTAATGATTTCGCCAGCTTCATTTCGCTTGATATTTGTAGCTAAAAAATCGATATTGAATTCTCTTTTCAAATCCTCAGCATTGCTTTTAATTTCTTTGTCTGAAGATATTTTGTCAAATACATAAGCAGCATTTCTTTCTTTATTTTCATTTACAGATGCAATTACATTCTCTGTTTTTTGAACAACGTTTCCTATTGAATCGATTACTTTCATTGAAGGAATTGTTTTAGTTTTCATTTCTTTAGCTTCGACTTTGACCTGAAATAAAAATACAAAGCCAATTAATGCTGGAATTATCAAGGCATACTTTACTGCATTTCTTTTGTGGGATTGATTTTTGTTTAGCATAACGATACGTTTTTTGATTAATGATTGATAAAAATTGTTGGTTATTGGAAGGCAGTTTTGATGAGAAACTACTTTAAGTAATGCGTGTTGATACGATTTTTTGTCGTCCAATAGCTCGATGGCTTTTTGATCGGCGATGTATTCTAGGTTTTGTGTGATTGCTTTTTTGTAGAGCCAGATAAAAGGATTGATCCAAAATAACGAACAAAATAATTCGGACACCAATGCGTCTATAGAATGTTTTTCTCTGCTGTGGATTTTCTCGTGTGATAAAATACTTTGTAACTCAGAATAGGAATATAATTCAGAGTTGTAAACGATATAATTAAAAAACGAAAAAGGCGCGGTATTTTTATTGAAGTCAACTAATTTGAACTGGTCTTTTTTGATGATTTTTTGACCATTAAGCATTCGATAAAGCAAAATAAAATTAATCGCTATTTTAATTGCCAATACACTTGCAATAACGACATAGCTAATTCCAATAAATTGAATCCAATCAAAAGTCTCAGCAACTGGTATGTGATGAATTTTAATAGGCGATTGTGATACCTGTTCAACCAACACTTGTGAAATAATTTTTGGCGTTTCTACAAAAACAATTTTCTTGATAAAGAACAATGGCAATGTTACCGATGTGATCAATCCGGCTATTAAAAACCAACGATTGGAATTGAAGAAAGTTTCTTTTCGCAACAAAAAATGATACGCCAAAAAGAACGCAGCGATTAATGCGCTCGATTTTAAAAGATATGTAAATAGTTCTTCCATCTTTCCTCTTTTTTCTTTTTTCTATTTTAGCTTCGCTCCGTTCGGCTGCGCCTCGGGTCTCTTCTCTATTATCTCTAATATCTCACGTAATTCTTCTGCCGAAATTTTGTCTTCCTGAGCAAAAAACGAAACCATATTTTTGTACGAACTGTTGAAATAATTGTCAATTGCCGTTGTCATAAATGTTTTTCGATAATCTTCTAAAGCAATTACAGGGAAATATTGGTGCGTGTTGCCGTAGGCATTGTGACCCACATATCCTTTATCTTCCAGATTTCTGATAATGGTAGAAAGTGTGTTGTAATGCGGTTGCTCTTCGGTAATTTCTGCCATGACATCTTTTACAAACGCTTTCTTAAGTCGCCATAAAATGTGCATGATCTCTTCTTCTTTGTTGGTTAATTTTTGCATAATTGGATTTTAAAAACTACTCCTATATTACTTAAGAGTGGATTTAGGTTCACTCAGTTCGGCCTTTTGGCGTTGTGTCGTTTTTTGATTTTTTCCGCTGCGCTCCAAAAAGTTCGTCTTCGCCTCGGGTGATATTTTAACGCAATTCAAACTTACAACTATAATTATAGTTACACAACTGTTTTTATAGTTATTTAACTAAATTTTAGGATTTATTTTTTATGTTGTGTCGGAAAGCATTATATTTGCTGGGATGAGCAAACCACTTTACAATAAAAGTAATTTTCACAATCGCACTTTTTGTATTTTCACTGAAGTGGAAAAGGATGCTATTAATGATTTAAAATTAAATTTCAAAAGCAAATCGGGGAGTAGTTATTACTTTACGGAAGTTGGTGTTTATCGTTTATCCAACCATTGGGGAAGAGCAGCGAATTGTAAATGGCGATTGATTTCTGATGCCAAAAACAACAACAGAACCAAATTAGGTTTTGCCAATTGGAACGAATTTTATCCCGATAATGATTTTGAAAAATTGTATTTTGTTGAAGTTAGTTTCGATACACAATCGGTGAATTATTATCACAAACAAAGTGAGAATTTTACTTTAGATAAAGTGCTACGGACTTCTACCGAAACCACAAAACTCATCAAACAAATCAGAACGTTGTTTGAAGAAACCGCTTGGACAAAGCATTTAAAAGATGCAAACAGTGAAACTTTGCGAAACGAAATCATTCAAAAATTAATCGGTTCTACAAAAACATTTCAAGAAATAAGAAGAGACTATCTCTAATTCATACTGTCTATTTTCTTTTCTTCAGCAACCAACCGAATTACCCAAAAACCTAACACAGTTCCAATCAAACCTAAAGTTCCCATAAAAAACCAATTGTATTGATAGCCAAAATCAGAAATAATTTCCATTCCGACTTTCGCACTTAAGATGTGTGCCAAACTGAAACTCATGGTAAAAATTGCCATGTACCTTCCTTCGTGACCTTTTGGTGCTCGACTTATAGCGAACGAATTGGAAAACGGAAACGCAAACATTTCGGCAAATGTCATAAACAACATCATGATGATTAGAATTCCAGCCCAAGTATTTACCATCATCAAGAATAAACTGATTGCCATTAGCAAACTTCCGATAGAAACCACTTTGACTTTGTTTAGTTTGTTGCGTTCTACATAACTCACAATTGGCATTTCTAAAAAGAAAACCAGAATACCATTGAGCGTTAGCAATAAACCCGTTTGAAATTCAGACAAATTAAATTGTTCTCGATGATACAGTGGAATTGTCGTAAAAAGTTGAAAAAATAAAACACCAGTGATAATGCAAGTCGCTAAGAAAATCCAGAATGGTTTGTCTTTAAAAACCGATTCTCTGTTCGCTTCCATCAATTGTTTTGCTTCTTTCGATTCGGCTGGTTTTTTCTTTTCTTTGACTTTCATCCAAAAAATTAAAATAGCGATGATACACGTTGTGCCATCCGCCCAAAACAAACCTTGGTAACCAATATTCATAATGATTAATCCTCCTAATGCTGGTCCGGCTGCAAATCCGAGGTTAATTGCCAATCGAACTAAAGTCAGTGCTCGTGTTCTATTTTCGGGTTTGGCGTATGCTCCAAGTGAAACAAACATAGCAGGTCGAAACATATCGGCCACGACCATAATAGCAAACATACTGAAACACAATCCTTCAAAACTGGTTACAAATTGGAGACCGAAAAACATCATTCCACTAACCAATAGACTAAAAATCATAATTCTATAAAACCCAATTTTGTCTGAAAGTTTTCCGCCAAGCCATGACCCTAGCATCGAACCGGTACCAAAGAAAACCATTATCCAACCGACTTGGCTGTACGAAAAATGCAAATCTTCTTTTAAATATTTAGACAAGAATGGCAAAACCATCGTTCCCGCACGATTGATGAAAGTGATGATGGTAAGAATCCATATTTCTCTCGAAAAACCTTTAAAATTATTGATATAGCGGCGGAAAGCGTTTTTTAACATGAAAAGTAATGTCTTTTTGCAAAGGTAAAAAACTTTATGGCTTCGTCACTTGGTTGTATAGTAACTTTTGAACTATTTTTGCACGATGCAATTCTTTAATTTACATACACATAAATTTACAGATAATGCTGCGATATTGGAATTGGTAAATCAATACCCGTGGGAATTTGATGCGGCAATTCCGAAGTATTCTATCGGAATTCATCCGTGGCATATTGACGAAAATCGATTGGAATCAGACTTGAAAATAATAGAAGAAAAATTGCAATTAAATGCTTGTTTAGCACTCGGAGAATGCGGATTGGATAAACGAATTGAAATCCCATTATCGTTACAAATCGAAGTTTTTAAAAAACAAATTGCTTTGGCAGAGAAATACCAAAAGCCATTAGTTTTACATTTGGTTGCGGCTTTTCAGGAGTTGATAGCAATCAAGAATCGATTGAAGATTATGGTTCCGATTATCATTCATGGATTTTCAAAAAATGAGCAAACCGCGAAGCAATTAATTGATAACGGATTGTATTTGTCTTTTGGAAAATATTTATTGCGGAATCCTGAATTAGAATCGGTATTCAAATCCATTCCAAATGACAAATTCTTTTTAGAAACCGACACTATTGATGAAACTTTGGAAGACGTTTACGAATTAGCAGCAAAATATAAAAATATAAAGATGGACGATTTGATTGAAATTGTAAATGCAAATTTCACTACCGTTTTCAAATCAAATTTATAATAGTATAAATCAAAAAAAGAGGACGAGATTGCTTCGTACCTCGCAATGACAAAAATGGCAAAATGGCAAGAAAGAGCGGAGCTTTTATTTAAAACCGCAGGGTTAAACAATTTAAAAAACGCCAATGTTTTGGTAGTCGGACTTGGTGGTGTGGGTTCATTTGCTGCCGAATTTTTAGCTCGTGCTGGCGTCGGAAACCTAACTATAGTTGACGGTGATGTGGTTGATATCACTAATGTGAATCGGCAATTGCCTGCTTTGCATTCAACAGTAGGAATGCCAAAGGTACATGTGGTTGGCGATCGTTTGATGGATATAAATCCGGAATTGAATTTAATTCGAGTAGAAGAATTTCTATCACCCGAAAGAGCATTTGAAATCGTTGATGAAAAATTCGACTACGTTTTAGATTGTATCGACAGCATCACTCCCAAATTGAATTTGATTATTGCCTGTAAAAGAAAACGCGTCAAAATTATATCTTCAATGGGAGCAGGAGGAAAGATGGAAGCCTCCAAAGTAAAAGTCGCCGACATCACCAATACAATGAATTGCTTCTTGGCGAAAACCATCAGAAGACGATTAAAAGTGGTGAAAATTGACAAATTAAAAGTAGTTTATTCTTCTGAAATTCAAGATGAAAGCAGTTTAAAAATGACCGACGGTTCTAATTTTAAAAAATCATTTTACGGAACCAACAGCTATATGCCCGGACTTTTTGGTTTGTATATGGCAGAAACCGTGATTCGTTATTTATTAAAAAAAGAAAATTAAACCCAATGTTGTCATTTCGAAGAAGGAGAAATCTCATAATCCAAATTAATTAATGTAATTTACTTCGTCTGTTCGCTATCGCTCGATTCTCCTTCGTCGAAATGACAAAAAATAAACAACATGATACAAACTGTAATTTTCGATATGGATGGTGTAATTATTGACACAGAACCTGTGCATCATTATGCGTATCATCAACATTTTAAGCAATTGGGAATTACTATTTCTCCAGAAGAGTATGCTACTTTCACAGGAAATTCGACGAAAAATATTTTTGAAAAGTTAAAAGCGCAATTCCAACTTCAAGAGGATATAACCACCTTAGTCGAAACCAAACGAAGTATTTTCAATGATGCTTTTGATAACAAAGAAGATTTGTATTTGTTAGAAGGAGTTGAAGATTTAATTAAAGAATTATTTGATAACGGAATGCAATTGGTTTTGGCTTCTTCGTCAGCAAAAGTAACAATCAATCGTATTTTCAATCGATTTAATTTGCATAAGTACTTCACACATATCGTTTCGGGAGAAGATTTTCCGAAGTCAAAACCGCATCCTGCTATTTTTCAGCATGCAGCTTTTTTAGCACAAACTCCAGTTGAAAATTGTATCGTAATTGAAGACAGCACTAACGGAATCATCGCGGCAAAAGCAGCTGGAATTTATTGTATTGGTTACGACAGCTTCCATTCAAAAATGCAGGATTATTCTTTAGCTGATCGAGTAATTTCTAACTTTAAGGAACTGAATTTCGTGAAAATAAAAATCATTCAAGGGAAGAAATAGCATTTTAATGCCATAAAAAAAGCCAGTTCTCACTGACTTTTACTTTTTAACTTAAAAGGAAGTGGTATTATTTAGTATCAATTTTTACATTTCCCCCTTTTACTTCAACACCATTACTGTCTATTTTTACAGAAGTGGAAGCCGTATCTTTTACCATTAC
The DNA here is from genome assembly GCA_031387085.1 of Flavobacteriales bacterium. Classification (GTDB taxonomy): domain Bacteria; phylum Bacteroidota; class Bacteroidia; order Flavobacteriales; family Flavobacteriaceae; genus Flavobacterium. Next base: position 12,847 of record JANNCY010000195.1, read on the forward strand.
AGTATCTGTTTCAACCGTATTGGTTGTAGTAGTAGTTTCAATTGTGTCTGTAGTTCCTTCTTCTTTTTTGCAAGATGATAACGATAACACAGCCATCAATCCCAAACATAATCCAATTTTTTTCATAATTATTTTTTTAAGTGAATGGTAAAGGTACTCTAAAAGCGACCGCTTAACTAACAACTGCCGGCTTATTAATGGGATTGTTTTAATCTAAAGCAGCTTTATACACTTTCAAACAGCGCTCCCTTGCGAATTTATGTTCTACGATTGGCTCCGGATAGTCTGAAGTTTGTAATTCTGGAATCCATTTTTTGATGTATTTTAGCTCTTTGTCAAACTTTTTTATTTGTTCGGCTGGATTGAAAATTCGAAAATAAGGAGCTGCATCAACACCACTTCCTGCAGCCCATTGCCAATTACCAACATTGCTCGCTTGCTCGTAATCTAACAATTTGATTGCAAAATACGTTTCGCCCCAACGCCAATCGATTAATAAATGTTTGCATAAAAAACTAGCCACAATCATTCGAACGCGATTGTGCATGTGTCCGGTTGCATTTAACTCGCGCATTCCGGCATCTACAAAAGGATAACCTGTTTTTCCGTCGCACCATTTTTGGAATAATTCTTCATTATTTTCCCACCGAATAGCATCGTATTTAGAACGAAAACTGGACTTGGCTGTATGCGGAAAATGCCATAAAATCTGCATAAAAAACTCCCGCCAAATTAGTTCTTTAACGAAAGTTTCATTGTTGCTTTCGATAGCTTTTGCTACCATTTTTCGTATGGAAACCGCACCAAATCGGAGGTAAATTCCGAGAAATGATGTTTTATTTAATGCAGGAAAATTGCGAGTAGCTTCGTAATTATCAATTAAAGAATCAGAAATGTCAAACGGAGTTACTTTTAGGGAAGATCTTTCAAATCCAATGTCTTTTAAACTCAAAAAAGGATAGGAGTGAAGTGCGATTTTATCTAGTAATTCTTCTGAATTATATTGAACTAATTTTATTTTTTTGAAGTTCTCTTTCCACTTGTTAGAATACGGTGTGTAAACTACATAGGGAGTTCCATCGCCTTTAACGACTTCACTTTTCTCAAATATCACTTGATCTTTACTGGTTTTGAAATCGATGTTGTTTTCTTTGAAAAGAGCGTACAATTCCAAGTCGCGTTTTCGGGCATACGGTTCGTAATCATGGTTGGTATAAATGGTTTGGATTGTATTCTCAGTAATTAATTGTTGAAATACATCCAATGGTTTTCCGTAAAAAACAGCTAAAGATTTCCCTGTGCTTTGCAATAGGGTCTGCATTTTCTCCAATTGCTGGTATATGAAAGTCACACGTGCATCCTCCTTCGGTAATTGCGAAAGGATGCTATCATCAAATATGAAAATCGGCACTACTTCTTCACCGCTATTTAAAGCATGAAAAAGGCCGACATTATCATCCAATCGTAAATCGCGGCGAAACCAAAAAATGTTCATTTTTTTTATTATCCATTAATTAATAAAGTCGACATTCCACCATCTACATGGAAAATTTGTCCTGAAATCCAACTGCTTTTATCACTCAACAGAAAACTAGCCATTTGCGCAATGTCTTCTGAAGTTCCGAAGCGTTTAAGTGGATGTCTTTCTGCCGATTTTTCACGCTTTACTTCGTTGTTCAAAAACTTGTCAGCCAATGGCGTATCCGTTAAGGATGGCGCAATCACATTTACTCTGATTTTCGGAGCATACTCGGCAGCCAACGCTTTTGCAAAACCTTCAATGGCTCCTTTTGCAGCTGCAACCGAAGTATGAAATGGCATTCCCATACTGACAGCAACACTGCTAAACAAAACAATACTCGATTGATTGGAAGCTGTTAAATTAGGCAAAACCGACTGAATTACTTTGACCAAACTTATGAAATTGATTTGTAAATCGGATTCAAAAGTTTCGATTTTTAAACCTTTAAATGGTCGCAGATTAATGCTTCCGGGACAATAGACCAAACCATCAATGATTTCTGGTAATTTAGTCACATCTATTGTATCTGTAGTTGCGTCAAATGGGATGTGAATAATATTACTATCTGCAATGTTTTCACTTGTTCTAGAGGCAACGTATACGTTGTTTCCGTTTTGTAACTCTTTGGCAATGGTCAAACCAATACCGTACGAACCGCCTATTAATAGTATGTTTTTCATTTTATTGTTCTTTAAATTCTCCAAACATTTCAATTAGCTTTTTCCTTCTGAAATCAAATATTTCCTGCAATTTTGGTTTTACCAGAAAGGGATGTATTAATTGTCCCAGAAAACCCATTGGTACTTTATAATCAACAATATCTTCCATTTCAACGCCACCTGGAATTTCTTTTATGAAGTGTTTGTGATGCCAAAGTGAGTAGGGTCCGAATCGCTGTTCATCTACAAAATACCGTTTGTCTACAACATGTGTAATTTCTGTAATCCATTTAGTTGGAATTCCCAAAACAGGAGTGACAATGTACTGAATGATTTGTCCTGGATACATGGGTCTATCAGCACCGGAAAGAATTTTAAATCCCATGTATTCGGGTGTTATTTTTTGTAAATTGTTTGGATTGGAGAGTAAATTCCAAGCTTCCTCTACTGATATGGGTAAGTTCTGTTTGGTATGCAAACGATAAATTTTCATTTTTTTACTTATTTTGATGTAAAAGTACTAAATTGTTTAATCATTAATTAAATATGTTAAACAAAAATTAAATGATTTAAGTTTAAATTAACATTTCAAGAAATTACAATTTGTAATTTTGGAATTCTAAACATTTTAAAACATGAAAAAAATTATCTACATTTTGGCAATGATTATTGTCAGTTATGCTATTGAAGCACAGGTTAAAACCCCAGCACCGAGTCCGAAATCAGTCTTAAATCAAGTTGTTGGTTTGACTGATGTTACGGTAGAATATTCCCGTCCAAGTGCCAAAGGGAGAACTATTTTTGGTGATTTAGTACCCTTTGGAAAAGTATGGAGAACAGGCGCTAACGCCAATACGATGGTGTCTTTTAGTGATGATATTGTCATTAACGGAACCACACTTAAGAAAGGAAAATACGCACTTTATACCACTCCAAAAGCGGATATGTGGGAGGTGATTTTTTATACTACAACCGATAATTGGGGAAATCCAGAAAATTGGGATGAGAAAAAAGTAGCTCTTCAAACCAATGTTGATCCAATTGCTTTAGGAAATAATGTAGATACGTTCACCATTGGCGTTGGTAATTTAACCAACGATAGTGCTACTTTAGATATTTCCTGGGAAAAAACAATGGTTTCTGTAAAGTTTGAAGTACCAACTCAGAAAACAGCAATGGCAAGTATTGATAAAGCACTTGCGGGTCCAACGGCTGGGGATTATTTTTCTTCAGGTCAATATTTATTGCAATCAAATGGCGATTTAAATAAAGCGTTAGATTATTTGAATAAAGCGATTGGAATGACGAAACCAGGAACTGATGTTCCGTTTTGGTACCAAAGACAAAAATCGTTAGTTCAAGCGAAAATGGGTGATAAAGCGGGAGCAATCGCCACAGCTAAATTATCACTTGCAGGTGCTGAAAAAGAAAAAAACAACGATTACGTTAAAATGAATACTGACAGTATAAAAGAATGGAGTAAATAATAGTCTCTCTATTTAAAAACCACGAATTGTGATTTATTAAATTCGTGGTTTTTTTATGCGCTTATTTTTACTTTTTGACGGCTAATAAATTGGAATGTTAATGATAAGATTAGCGTCAACATCGCGCCAATAAAATTCAACCACAAATAGCCTAATTTTTCTTGTCCACTTGGTTGATTGAAAATCGCAAAATAATAAATCATAAAAATAATCGACTGACTGATACACGCCGCAATGAACATGGCATTGGCTTTTACATATTTGAAGTAAAATCCAACGAGGAAAATCCCTAAAACAGTTCCGTAAAAAATCGATCCAATAATGTTTACCAATTGGATTAAGTTTTCAAATAAAGCACAAACACAAGCAAAAGCTATAGCAATTATTCCCCAAAGAAGAGTGAAATATTTGGTCGCATTTACATAATGTTTATCCGATTTTTTCTCTTTCAGATTGCGACGGTAAATATCAATGGACGTGGTTGATGCCAATGCTGTCAATCCAGAAGCCGAAGACGACATTGCTGCCGAAAGTATTACCGCCAATAGTAATCCGATTAATCCAGTTGGAAGGTAATTCAGAATAAAATAAAGAAATACATAATCTTTATCATTGGTTTCGGCTTTATTATCGGCTTTACTGATTAAATCTTTTGCCTGTTCACGCAAATCTTTTTCTTTACCAGAAAGTGCCACCAATTTATCTCTCAATATTGGATTGTCATAATTCTGATTCAAATGATCCATGTACAATAAATTGTATTCTTTCTTTTCTTCTGTTAAGTCTTTAAGTTGTTTTTCTAACACATGGTATTGTTCTGAATATTTCGATTTTTCAATAATTTTTTTATTCAACGGATTGAAATTCAGCGGCACATCGTTAAATTGAAAAAATACAAATACCATTACACCAGTCAACAATATAAAAAATTGCATTGGTACTTTCAGGAATCCGTTCATAATTAATCCCATTTGACTTTCACGAACCGATTTTCCTGATAAATAGCGTCCCACTTGTGATTGATCGGTTCCGAAATACGATAACATCAAGAAAAATCCACCAGTAATTCCCGACCAAAAGGTGTAACGACTTTCGGGATCAAATGAAAAATCAAGAATATTCATCTTATCATTTGCTCCAGCAATATGTAAAGCATTACTAACAGACATGTCGTTGGGTAACATGTATAAAATCAGAAAGAACGTAATAAACATTCCGGTCATAATCACAAACATTTGTTGTTTTTGCGTGACATTTACGGCTTTTGTTCCTCCAGAAAAAGTATAGATAATGACTAAAATCCCAATGATAACATTTAGAAGAGTTAAATTCCATCCCAATAAAGTCGATAAAATAATAGACGGAGCGTAAATTGTTAATCCGGTTCCCAAACCACGTTGCACTAAAAATAATATCGATGCCAATGAACGCGTTTTTAAATCAAATCGTTCTTCAAGATATTCATAAGCAGTAAAGACTTTTAGGCGGTTATAAATCGGAATGAATGTCACACAAATAACCACCATTGCTAAAGGCAATCCGAAATAAAATTGCACAAAACCCATTCCGTCGTGATACGCTTGTCCTGGAGTAGAAAGAAAGGTTATCGCACTGGCTTGGGTTGCCATAACCGAAAGTCCAACGGTCCACCAATTGGTTTCTTTATTCCCTAAAATATATTCTTCTACATTTTTACTTCCCTTCGTTTTATAAACGCCATAGAATACTATCGATAGTAGCGTTACACAAAGAATTATCCAATCGAGTTGTTGCATGGTTTATGAAAATACTTGCATTAATATAAAAAAAACAATGATGTATATGATGTTGATGATCAATAACCATGAGTAGCTTGTTTTCCAACGATTTTCTTTTTCCATAATTATTTACCTATTGCAATCATATTAGCCAATAATCTGTAGGCACCGGCAACACCTTCGGGCAGTTCTCTAAAGAAACTTAAACCCGTATAAATGTAATTTCCTTTGCCGTATTTTGCGACAAGTAACGCTCCATTTTTTGGAGTTTCTCCTTTGTCATTGGACGAAATTATCGGAGTGAAATTTTTGTCCCATTCACTCGGATAATACAATCCTTGTTCTTGTTTCCATCCTTTAAAATCGTCGGATGTAATTTTATTTGGATAATTTAATAACGGATGGTCGGGAGTTAAAAATCGGACTTCTGCATTTTCTTCGGTAACTCTATCTCTTGAAACTTTTAATGAAAAGGGTGCTATGTCTTTCGTAACAAAATCATCCAACGTATTGTATTGTACAATCATGGTTTTGCCATTTTTTACAAAATCAAATAAAATATTTTGTTTGAAACCCAAAGTTGTCACAACATTATAAGCTCTAATTCCGGTCATAACAACATCAAAGTTTTGAAGTTTTTCGACCGAAATTTCGTCTGGTTTTACGAGGGTTACTTCATATCCCATTTGCGTTAGACACTTCGGAACTTCGTCGCCAGCTCCCATGATATAAGCAATTCGTTCATTTTTGGTTTTTATATCTAATTTTATCGCTTTGGTTTCAGACGATTTTAAAACCATTTGCTTTGAAATATGTGGATAATTAATATCGATTTTTTCTTTGTCGTATACTTTTCCGTCAATGGTAACGATGCTTTTTAGCGTTACATCGGCTGCTTCTTTAGAAGGTGTAACGGTGAAATTTACTACTTGCTCTTCTCCTTTTTTTGATAATGAAAAAGCGATTTCTTTTGGAGCAACCGACCAATTATTGGGAACTTCTAATTGTATTTTACCACTAATTGCATCCTTTCCAGCGTTTACTTTTACACTAATGGTTTTCGATTTATCAGTATTAAAAATGTATACTCTTTCGGCAATTTTGGAAGTCACTAACGGAACAACATCCAATGGTTGATACACTTCTCCTTTTACATCATCGTTGTATTTGTAAATTATATTTCGTTCTATCGGAATAACAACTCCATTGATTTCAATTAAAAAAGTAGCTTTCAAATTGCGAATCACATCAGGTTTTCCAATATTTTCTTGATTCGCCACACGATACATTCCAACAGTTCCTTTATCGGTTAGCCAATAAGGTGCTGTAAAATTTTCGTTATCCGAAACGATAACATCGAATTCGTAAGTGATTCCTTTATTGAATTGTAATTTTTTGGATTCATACGGAATCGTAGCATTTGGCAACGCAATTGATTTTAAAGTCATTTCGATGTTGGATCTGTTGATGACTTCTACTTTCAAACCCAATGTTGCGCCGCTAATTACTTCTTGTGTATTTGAAACGGCTTCGAGATACAATCCAGAACAAGCGGTAATAATCTTTTTTATTTCTTCTGATTTTATGGCTTTCCAATGTGTATCATCTAAATTTTGAATCAAATCATACGCTTTTACTAATTCGGGAATACTTGCAGACGGATTATTATAATTGAAATTCTTTTGCACATTAGTCAAAATGTCACCAATTGGCTTGCCATTTCTTATGCGGTTCCAACTCGTATTAATGCCTTCAAAAATATTGGTTTTGTCTTGCAAGGATTCGCCTTTTAAGAATTCTAGATATTCGGTTTCTTCGCCGCGAGTTCCAGTACTTCCAAATCCTTGTGATTGATGGCGACTTCTACTCAACGCTGCGATTTCTTGATTTGATTTCCCAATAGACGAATAGTAAACGCCAGTTTGCAGTTGCGCTAAATTGGATTTATCGGCTTTTTCAAATTTTTCTTTACTTCCATAAAACCACCAAGACGTATTAAAAAACAAACGCTTTGGTTGCCAATTTGAAACTAATTTTAATTGCTCTGGATAAACGGTTGGATCGTTGACTTTATCAAAAGCTTCGACACTTAGCATTGCCGATGCGGTATGATGTCCGTGTGTTGTTCCTGGTGAACGATGATCAAAACGATTGATAATTACGTCAGGTTGGAATTTTCGAATCGCCCAAATTACGTCACTTAACACTTGATCTTTATCCCAAATTTGAAGTGTTTCATCTGGATTTTTAGAATAGCCAAAATCGTTGGCTCGAGAAAATAATTGCTCGCCTCCGTCAATTTTACGTGCTTCGATAAGTTCCTGTGTTCTTATTAAACCAAGCAATTCACGCAATTCTGGTCCAACTAAATTTTGTCCGCCATCGCCACGAGTTAGCGATAAATAACCCGTTCTGGCTTTTTTTTCGTTGGATAAATAGGAGATTAATCGGGTGTTTTCGTCGTCGGGATGCGCAGCGATATAGAGAACGGTTCCTAAAAAATTGAGCTTTTGGATTTGATTGTAAATTTCTGCCGAATTAGGTTTTGCTGGCTGTTGTGCTACAACATTTAATCCGATAAGGAATAGCAATACAAGGGTGTATTTTTTGAGCATATGCGTTCGATTTTTGCAATAGCACCAAATATAGGAATTTATGCAAGTGGACGCATTTTTTTTTAATATTCTTTAACAAATAGTGGCGACTTGAAAAGTAATGCTGTTAAAGATGTCCCGATTTTGATCGTTGGTTGATGTAATTTAATTGATGTTCAGCTAC
>JANNCY010000213.1:0-3959 GCA_031387085.1 Flavobacteriales bacterium
CGCAACTCCGTGTAAGCCGAGAAACGTTGGCAGTAATCTTGCCTCGCGAAAATACTCAATTGAAAAACAACAAATCACAAGTAATTCATTTATGACAATGATAAGCAGATTGGGATTTAAACCAATCAAAATAAAGAATATAAAATCCGAAATACTGAAGTCAACAAATGAAATTACTATTGTAATTCCAGTTAAGAATAATCAAAAAGGCATTGAACTTTTTTTAGCGGAATTTCTTAAAACTCATAAAGCAGAAAATTATCCAAACGAAATAATAATAGTTGACAATAATTCAACACCAAGTTTAAAAATTGAATGTGATCATTTTCCAATTTCATTAAAAATATTGACTTGCTCTAAAATTGGTCCAGCAAGCGCAAGAAATTTGGGTGTAAAAAACGCTACAACAAAATGGATACTATTTACTGATAGTGATTGTATTCCAACAGAAAGTTTATTAACCGGATATTTAAAAAACCAAAATGAGTCGATTGGTTACGCAGGAAACGTAATTTCTGAAAGTCGAGATTTAATTTCAAAATACTACGAAAGTCAAGAAATACTAATTCCGCCCGAAGTTTATGAAAAAGAAAATATAGTAAGACCTGATTATCTAATAACCGCTAATTGTTTGGTTTGGAAAGAAGCATTTGAAATTGTTGGAGGATTTAATGAAAATATAAAAATTGCTGGCGGAGAAGATATTGATTTAGGATTTAAACTATTAAATATTGGACAACTTTCATATGCTTTTGACAGTATTTCAAAACATAATTTTGGAGATGGAATTCGAGATTTTAAGAATCGATTTATCCGTTATGGTTCTGGAAATAAAATTATTAGTAAAATTTATAATTTAGATTTAGAACCAAAATTATTTAAACCAAATAGAAAAACATTAATCAATTATTTTTTAGCATTTTTACAATACAAATGGTTAAAAGAAGGTTATAATTTGTAAAACAAAAAGACTACTGCCAACACGACGTCAAAAGCAATCGCTGATTTTCGGTTCATTGTTGGTTTTTTTTCCTATTTTCGTTTTATCTTAGTGGAGAAAACTAAGTCACCAAGCCGCGACTGCTTCTGGCGCGGGAACGTTATAGGAAACCCTTTTTCACGAACCGGTGGAAAAGACGAAGTCAAAAAATCGCAAAAGAAAAATAGAACAATTACATTTGTAGAGCAAAAAAGTAAAGAGAATACTTTACCGTACTAACGCACAGCAAAGTATTTTTTCAATTATAATAACCATTACAAATGACAAAATACATACTCCCAATACTATTTCTTCTAACAATTAGCGGAACAGCACAAGTAAAAAATGACACCATTCCTAAAGAAAAAGAAGCAGAAGAATTACAAGAAATAATTATTCAATCTACAGGAACAAAAAGAAGTTTCAAAAACACACCTACTCGATTAGAAGTTTTAGATTCAGAAGAACTCGACGAGAAAGGAAACATGCAAGCTGGCGCAGGAGTAACAATGGTTCTCAACGAAAGTACAGGCTTACAAGTACAACAAACATCTGCATCAACAGGTAATGCAAGCGTAAGAGTACAAGGTCTAGATGGCCGATACACACAAATTCTTAAAGACGGCTATCCGAATTTCGGCAACTTCTCTAGCGGATTAAGCTTACTCCAAATTCCGCCTTTAGACTTAAAACAAGTCGAAGTTATCAAAGGCCCAGCTTCAACTCTATATGGCGGTGGTGCCATTGCAGGAGCAATTAATTTTATTTCCAAAACACCCAACGAAAAACAAGAAAACATACTTTTTTTCAATCAGTCCCATGTCGGACAAACTAGCTTTGGAGCGTATTCCTCGCAAAAAATCAAACGATTTGGGTACTCAATTTTAGTAATGCAAAATTTAGAAAAATCTTTTGATGTCGATAATGATGATTTTTCAGAAATACCAAAATCAAATACGTTTACTATTGACCCACGCATTTTTTACTATCCAACTCAAAACAGTACCTTAATGATCGGAAACAGTTTTACTACTGCAAATCTCAAAGGAGGAGATATGAAAGTAATTGCGGGAAATCCCGATGTCAATCATTCTTATTTTGAAGAAAACAAAACCACAAGAAATGTTACAACTTTAGAATTCAATAAAAAAACCAACACCAATAATAGCTTCAAACTCAAACAAAGTTTGAGTTTTTTCGACCGCAAAATAAATATTCCAAACTATCAATTTTCAGGACTTAACACCAATTCATTTACAGATGCTTCCTATGTTTGGAATAAACAAAAACAAACAATAATTAGCGGCGTAAATCTGCTTTATGACAATTTTAAAGAGAGAGATTTTTCTACACAAAATGCTAAATCGTTTACTACCGGAATTTATGCCCAACATACTTGGGACGTTACCGAAAACATAAAATTAGAAAATGGTTTGCGCATTGACAATGCCAATTATTCTAATACAAATTTTTCCAAAAATCAAGTTTTCATACTTCCTAGAGTTTCTGCATTATTCAAAATCAATAATAAATTTTCATCCAGAATAGGTGGAGGATTAGGATACAAAATACCAACAATATTTACCGAAAAAACAGAAGAAAGACAATACCAAAACGTTTTGGCTCTAAATAATGTAAAAGCCGAACAAAGCATTGGTACAACGGCAGATATAAACTTTAAAACAAAGTTTGGCGATGAGATATTATTCAGTATAAATCAAATGTTTTATCTCACGCAAATAAACAAACCACTTGTACTTCAAGAAAATATTCTCGGACAAAGCTATTTTGTAAATGCAACTCAACCAGTAATAAGCAAAGGTTTTGAAACCAACATAAAATTTACTATTGAAGAAGACTTCAAAATATTCCTAGGCTATACTTATACAGACGCCAAAGCTAAATATTTACAGTCAAATCAAGTTTTACCGTTGTTACCTAAGAATAAATTATTGTTCACTATAGTTTACGAAGAAGAAAAAAACTTTAAGCTAGGTTTTGAAGGTTACTTTTCAGACCACCAATATCTGAGTAATCAATCCAAAACACCAACCTATACCACTCTCGGTTTTATGGCTCAAAAAACAATGTGGAAATATTTTGACTTCTTCGTAAACTTTGAAAATTTCACCAATGTTAAGCAATCTAATTATAAAAGAGTCGTAAACGAACCAAATACAAATCCAACATTTGACGAAATTTGGACACATACAGAGGGATTTGTTTTTAATGGTGGGGTGAAAATAAAATTTTAATGTTAGAAAAAATTAAAAATATAGTAAAGAAATTAAAACAAGAAATTGTACCGCTTTATCATGCATTGTTTGACAAACGAACTCCAATTATCGCAAAAATATTCGCAGGAATTACTGTAGGATATTTATTGAGCCCAATTGACCTAATCCCCGATTTTATTCCGGTCCTTGGATTATTGGATGATTTAATAATCGTTCCAATATTAATTAAGTTTACGCTAACTCTAATACCTGCATACATCATTGATGACATAAAAAGCAAAATAGATAGTAAGGAACGACTATCAAAAAAATGGTATTTTGCTGTTCCTATTATACTTATATATCTAGTAACAATAATTTATATAATGAGAAAATTTTAAAATAATCGTTCAATTATTTTTGATTAAAACTAAACCGCTCAAAGAAAACCCTGAGCAACGGAATACATAGATTAGGGCTTCCTATAACACGTGTCAAACGCAATCGCTAAGAATTCGGTTCATTGCAAAATCTTTTTGCTATATTCGTTTCTCCTAAATGGAGAAACCGCGTTTCCCAAGCCGCGACTACGTCTGGCACGGGAACGTTGGCAGACATTATTTAGCAGACTCAAGAATCTAACGCAATTTTTAAGACAAAAAATAACTTAAAATTGTGTTATGAAAACAACCTACAAAAGACTCAATCGAGACCATAGAATTGAGATTGAAAAACTAATTGCTTTGGGTAAGAATAAAAAGCAA
>JANNCY010000216.1:0-6461 GCA_031387085.1 Flavobacteriales bacterium
ATTGTTATTGGCAATTTGATAATCAAATAACTCCTGCATTTTTATTGGTCTAACCGCACTATAGCCACCAATTGATTTATGAAAATAGGAAGCTCGTGCATTTAAAAATCCAGCGATATCCAAAACACGATAATGGGTTGTGTCTTGAAGAATTTGTTGATCGACTGGCGTTGCTTGAAAAGGAACATCGACTTCTCTAACGCTGACAAAATCCTTTTTGCTGACATAACTTTTATCCACCAAAACCAAATCGAACACCATTAACAAACCAACGATGACAATAGTTTTTGTTTGATCCAATTTATTTTTGGTGTACAAATACAAGAAAGTAACTACTAGTATTATGAAAAATCCAGAGCGCAACAAATCGGCAGCATACAAACTTCTTCGGTCTTCTTTTAAGGCATTTAAAAATTCAATTCCGAATGATTTATCAGGATGTTGTTGGAAAAATTGCAATAATCTTCCATCCATAGCGCCTGCAAAATCAAACGAACTGCGGAACAAAAATAACACGACAATTAAGCCTAAAGCAGTCGCAGCTGCTTTCCACAAATTAGTCCATTGTTTCTCTTTATCTGTCGTGAAAAACGAATGCAATCCCATTATTGCCATTACCGGAATACACAATTCCAATACCACTTGAATCGATGAAACCGCTCTAAACTTATCGTACAATGGAACATAATCAATAAAGAAATCGGTTACTACAGAAAAGTTTTTTCCCCAAGATAAAATCAAAGAGAATAGCGCACCCGCAAGGAAAACATATTTCAACTTTCGTTTATCATGGTACAAACCCAAAACGCACAGAAAGAAAACAATGGCACCTATGTATGCTGGAGCCGCAACAATAGGTTGATCTCCCCAATAGGTTAATCCGTAGTTTTCTGTAAACTCTTTTGCTTCTTCTGGAGTCGCACCATAATTCAACATAAAGGCATAAACACTTGAATCTTCATTTAATTTTTCGCTATTACCACCACCAAAAAGTCGTGGTGCAATCAAATTAAAGCTCTCTGCAATTCCGTAACTATATTCCGTAATATATTCTCTTGAAAGTGCTGTATTCTCCGTTTTCTTTTTTCCTTCTGGAGTAAAAGTAAGTTCACTTTTTCCACGAATACTGTAATCGGCAAATTCTTTTGTAGCCAATAAACTCGTAGCATTAGCACCAACGGCTAATATTAATACAATGGTAAAAACGCCAACTATTTTAAATAATTCCTTGTACTCTTTGTTTTTGATGTATTTGATTCCGTAATAAATTCCAACAAACAACAATAAAAACAACAAATAATAGGTCATTTGAAAGTGATTGGCATTCAACTCTAAAGCCACTGCAAACATCGTGAGTAATCCACCAAGAATATACCTTTTTCTGAAAACCAAAATCACTCCTGCAATTACCATTGGCATATAGGCTATAGCGTGTGCTTTGGCGTTATGTCCAACACCGAGAATTACAATCATGTAGGTCGAAAATCCGAAAGCCAATGCTCCGAAAAAAGCTTTTAAAGGATCTATTTTCAACACTAAAAGTAAGACGTAAAATCCGAAAAAGTATAAAAACAAATAATCGGCAGGACGAGGTAAAAAACGCAACGCATCATCCAAATGTCCAATAAAATCATTCGGATATTTCGCACCCAATTGGTACGTTGGCATTCCACCAAAAGACGAGTTAGTCCAATACGGTTCTGCATGTTCCTCTGTGCGAAAATCGTTTTGTTCTTTCGCCATAGCGGTGTATTGAACTATATCGGACTGGTAGATTTTTTTTCCTTGTAGAACGGGGTAAAAATAAATTAAGGAAATTACGACAAAACCAATTAAGGCAATTAAATGAGGATATAACTTTTGAATTTGCTTCATGAATTGTTAGATGTTAGATGTTTGATGTGGGGGGACTAATCGTTAATCCACTTCTTCATAATCGATGTACTCACCTACTTTCTTCGTTTCGTGAGGTTTAGCTCCGCTCCGTTCGGCTGCGCCTCGGGTGTCGGATTTGTAATTGGGAGCAGCATTCGAAGTCGATTGCTGGCTTTGTTGGTTTTGATACTGTTGCTTGAATTGCTCTTCTGCTTTTTGCGCCACTTTTTTCACCACGACTGGCAAAAACAAACGCACTAAAAATTTGAATATGTAATAAAAAGCGAAGATATAAAATACCGCCTTTAAAAGTCCATTAAATGATGCTTCTTGCATATTGAATCTATTTTTGACAAAAATACTAAATTCTAATAATCAAAAATCAGTTTGAGTTCTTAAATAAATAATAAAAAATAGTACTTTTGGACACGAGACCCTTCGGGTCGAATTGTACGAAGTAAAAACATTCCGTTTTTGAAAATAAAAACCTCTTTTATGAAACCAAAACAAGTCTTTCTTTTATTCTTTTTATTCCTATATCAAATTCCTTTTGCACAACATACCGATATCATTAATTCAAATCGACCTAGCGAATCGATGTCGGCTTTCTCTGTCGGGAAAAAAGTAATTCAATTGGAAAGTGGTTTCAATTATCTTAAAGAAAAACACAGTTTATTGGATTATAACACCAAAGGAGTTTTTTTCGATTTAACGGCACGTTATGGATTTTGGAAAGAACAATTGGAGTTTATAGGTGAAATCAGTTATCAAAACGATAAGTTCACTATTAATGATGAAACGGAGAAAAGATCGGGATTGCGAAATATGAATTTAGGATTTAAATATTTGGTGTACGACCCATTCAAAAATGCCAAGGAAAAAGAAGTGAATGTTTACAGCTGGAAAGCCAATCATCAAAATAAATTCAATTGGAGACAATTAGTTCCGGCAGTTTCTGGTTATGCAGCTATGGGCGTTAACTTCAAAAATGTGTACAATTCAGAACCCGATAACATTTCCGTAATCAGTCCGAAAGTAATGCTGATTACGCAAAATATTATTGGAAACGGCTTCGTCGTAATTGGCAATGTCTTTATGGATAAAATTACAACACCAAGATCTTCATTGGGATACATTCTAACTGTGACAAGAGCCGTTAATGATCGTTGGTCCGTATTTTTAGAGAACAAAGGAATCAAAGGCGATTATTATTCCGATGGGATTTTTTCTGGAGGTGTTGCTTATTTAATGTCGGATGATTTGCAAGTGGATGCATCGATTAGCTCTAGTTATAAAGACACTCCGTCTATTATGTATGCTGGTATAGGAATTTCCTGGCGTTCGGATGTTAATTATGAAGATTTTATGTTACGATTAAAAAAAGAGGATGATGGAAGCAGCAAGAAAGGTAAAAGTAAAAAAGACAAAAAGAAGAAAAGATTAGATGAAGTTGAAGTAGAAAAACCAAAATAAAATGATTACAATTAAAGAAGCGAATACAAAAACGCTACTAACCGAATATATAAAATTCCCATTTTCCTTATATAAAAATAATCCGTACTGGGTTCCTCCGTTAATTAAAGAAGAATTGGATTCTTTTGATAAAACCAAAAATCCCGCATTTGAAACCGCTGAAGCGACTTTTTATTTGGCGTTTAAAGACAATTGTATTGTGGGTCGGATTGCCGCCATTATCAATTGGGAAGAAGTCAACAACCAAGGAAAACGAAAAGTGCGTTTTGGTTGGTGGGACGTTATCGACGACATCGAAGTCACCAAAGCATTGCTCGAAAAAGTTTACGAACTTGGTCGAAAAAATAACTTAGAGTATATTGAAGGTCCGATTGGTTTTTCCAATTTGGATAAAGTTGGAGTTTTAACAGAAGGATTTGACCAAATGGGTTCGATGATTACATGGTATAATTATCCTTACTATGTTTCGCATCTAGAACAATTAGGTTATGTTAAGGAAAAAGAATACATCGAAAGTATTTTCCCGTTTTCAAACGTAAAACCAGAATTCTTCTATAAGGCGCATGAATTAATTAAAAGAAGATACCAACTAACACCAATGAATTTTTCAAGTACCAAGGATATCATGCCGTATGTAGATGAAATGTTTGATGTATTCAATCGTGCTTATGCCCCACTTGCCTCTTTTGTAGCGGTAACCGATATACAGAAGGAATATTTTAAGAAAAAATACATCGGATTTATTAATCCCGAATACATCAAGTTTGTAATGGACAAGGATGGAAAAATGATTGCATTCAGTATTGTCATGCCCGACTTTTCGCATGCCATCAAAAAAGCGAATGGTCGATTGTTTCCTTTTGGTTTTTACCATTTGCTAAAAGCCAAAAGAAATAGCAAGGATGTGTTGTTTTACCTTATCGGAGTGGAACACGAATACCAAAATAAAGGCGTAACGGCAATTATTTTTAATGAGTATTATGAAACGTTCACCAAAAAAGGAGTTGAAAATTGCATTCGCACGCCCGAATTGGAAGAGAATAATGCCATTCACAACATTTGGAAACATTTCAATCCAACAATTAGCAAAAGACGCAGAACCTATACAAAAAAACTATAAATTTTACTTACACGAAATTTCATTCAAAACCATATTCTCAGAAAAATTCAGTTTCCTTTTATCTTTAAAAACCATTTTACCTTCCTTTTCTTCACTCTCACCAAAACCTTCAACAAGCGATTTGTTCTTTCTTAAAAATACTACTTGACGAACTGATGAAGTGCCCTCAGACATAAAAGTATATTCAGCATTTAACGTATCACCATGAATAGTACCTATAATGGCACCGCTGTTTTTATCTTTTTCAAATAGTTTATAAGTCAATTCACCACTAACATCATTTGATTGCACTAATAAATTGGCCTGAACCGTATCATTGCCCTGAACATATTCATAACATTCCTTAGTTGCAACTTCCTGAACTTGCGATTTCGGATTCTCATCAACCACAATTTCTTCATCTTTCTTACATGAAAAAAATAACACACTCACTAACGCCAAAACCAAAATTTTATTTTTCATAATTTTATATTTAGAATTCTAAATGTACAAAAAAATCCACTCAGGTTATGAATGGATTTTTCGAAATAACTTATATAATTCATAGTTTACGACACGTCAACCGTCGTCGCATCAGCTATTTTTTTATACGTACCGTTCTCTAGTTTTTCACGAATCGCATCAAAAGCTGCTAATGTTTCTTCAATATCCGCTAAACTGTGTGATGCAGTTGGAATCATACGCAACAGGATAATCCCTTTTGGAATTACAGGATACACCACAATCGATAAGAATATATGGTAATTTTCTCTCAAGTCGTTCACCATCACCATGGCTTCCGGGATACTTCCTTCAAGATACACGGGAGTTACACAAGTGTTGGTATCACCAATATTAAATCCGTGGGCTTTCAATCCGTTTTGTAACGCATTTACGTTATCCCAAAGTTTGTCTTTCAATTCCGATGATTTACGCAACAATTCCAAACGTTTCAATGAACCAACTGTCTGAATCATTGGCAAAGCTTTGGCAAACATTTGTGAACGTAAATTGTATTTTAAGTAATCAATAATCGCTTTATCTGCAGCCACGAAAGCACCAATATTTGCCATCGATTTGGCAAAAGTCGAAAAGTAAACGTCAATTCCGTCCTGGCAACCTTGCTCCTCTCCTGCTCCTGCTCCTGTTTTTCCGAGCGTACCAAAACCATGTGCATCATCAACAAGCAAACGAAAATTGTATTTCTTTTTCATTTCTACAATCTCTTTCAACTTTCCTTGCTGTCCGCGCATACCGAAAACGCCTTCGGTAATGAACAAGATACCACCGCCCGTTTCTTCTGCTAATTTAGTCGCACGCTGCAGGTTTTTCTCCATACTTTCCACATCATTGTGTCGGTAGGTAAAACGTTTTCCCATGTGCAAACGAACACCATCAATAATACAGGCGTGACCATCCACATCATACACAATCACATCATTTTTTGTCACCAACGCATCGATAATCGACACCATTCCCTGATAGCCAAAATTCAGTAAATACGCCGATTCTTTCATTACAAATTCGGCCAATTCTTTTTCTAATTGTTCGTGTGCATCGGTGTGACCACTCATCATACGTGCTCCCATTGGATAAGCAGCACCGTATTTTATTGCGGCATCAGTATCGGCTTGACGCACTTCCGGGTGATTCGCCAATCCCAAATAATCGTTCAAACTCCAGTTTAAAATTTCTTTTCCGTGGAATTGCATTCTTGGTCCTAAATCGCCTTCCAATTTCGGAAACACATAATATCCTTCTGCCTGTGAAGCCCATTTTCCTAAAGGCCCCATATTATTTTGAATTCTCTCGAATAAATCTTTTACCATAATACTGCTTGTAAGATTGTCTGTTTTTTGAAGTTGCAAAATTAAATATTTCTGCTTGAATATTGTAGTTAAAGTAAAATTATTTTTAGAAGGCGTCATTGCGAGGAACGAAGCAATCTGTTGAAACTTATCAGCTTTTTCTTGAAGCCATCTCCAGCTGTTCATTGCAACCTTTTTTTGCAACG
>JANNCY010000054.1:0-3416 GCA_031387085.1 Flavobacteriales bacterium
TACAATTTCCAGTGGTCTTGAAGGAGCTTGGACTACCTCACCAACGAAGTGGAGCAACAATTACTTCGAGAATTTGTTTGGTTTCGAATGGGAGTTAACTAAGAGTCCAGCCGGTGCACAACAATGGCAACCAAAGGGTGGAGCCGGTGCTAATACAGTTCCAGATGCTCATAATCCTTCCAAGCGCCATGCACCAATAATGCTAACGACAGATCTCGCCTTAAGAGTAGATCCTGTTTATGAAAAAATATCGAGACACTTTTTCGAAAACCCAGAGGCATTTGCAGACGCTTTCGCACGGGCCTGGTTCAAATTAACACATAGAGATATGGGACCTGTTGAACGTTATTTAGGTCCAGAAGTTCCAAAAGAAGAACTCATTTGGCAAGATCCAATTCCGGCTGTAACTCATCAATTAGTTGACGATAGCGATATCACTTCATTAAAGTCTAAAATACTTGATTCTGGATTGTCTGTTTCCCAACTTGCAGCTACTGCTTGGGCATCGGCATCAACGTTTCGTGGTTCTGATAAACGCGGTGGCGCTAATGGAGCTCGTATTCGTTTGGCACCACAAAAGAATTGGGATGTTAATAATCCAACGCAATTGAATACTGTTTTGGCAACTCTTAAAGAAATTCAAACAACATTCAACAATACACAATCTAACGGTAAGCAAGTTTCGTTAGCTGATTTAATTGTTTTGGCAGGTTGTGCTGGAATTGAAAAAGCGGCGAAAAGTGCTGGTCAAACTATAGTTGTTCCTTTTACACCTGGAAGAAACGATGCTTCACAAGAACAAACTGACATAGAATCATTTGCTGTTTTAGAACCTCAAGCGGATGGTTTCCGAAACTACATGAAAAACAAATACATGGTATCGGATGAAGAACTATTAATAGATAAAGCACAACTTTTGACACTCACAGCAGCTGAACTTACGGTTCTTCTTGGTGGAATGCGAGTGCTGAATACTAATTTTGATCAATCGAGACATGGTGTATTCACCAATCGTCCAGAGACTTTAACCAATGATTTCTTTGTAAATTTATTGGATTTACGTACGACCTGGAAAGCAACATCGGATAATCAAAATGTGTATGAAGGTCGCGATCGCAAAACCGGAGCTTTGAAATGGACAGGAACGCGAGTAGATTTAATTTTTGGTTCCAATTCGGAGCTTAGAGCTTTAGCCGAAGTATATGCTTGCGCTGACGGACAAGAGAAATTCGTTACCGATTTTGCTACAGCTTGGAGCAAAGTAATGAACTTGGGTCGTTTTGATTTAGTATAATTATATTTTAAATATAGTAGAAGGTGGTTTGGCAGCAAGCCACCTTTTTTATTTACCAATTATTTTGCTTCGACCATTTACCTATGACTAAGTTTTATATATTTGTTTTTTGCAAGTTAGCAAATCGTTAATTATTCAATTGATTATTTAGAAACCAATACTATGAATTTTTCCAATTTATTCCGAAAGAAATCAGCAAAAGTCATTGTTCAAGAAGGTGGTGATGGAGAACATTCGGGACTCCATAAAGTTTTAACAGTTAAAGATTTAACTTTTTTTGGAATAGCAGCAATTATTGGAGGAGGAACTTTTAGTGCTATAGGAAATGCTTGTTTTTCTGGCGGACCAGCAGTAGTTTTACTTTATGTAATGTGCGCTGTTGCCTGCGGATTTACCGCTATGTGTTATGCAGAGTTTGCTTCACGTGTACCTGTTTCAGGTAGTGCTTATACGTATGCTTACGTTTCTTTTGGGGAATTGTTTGCATGGATTATTGGCTGGGCTTTAATTATGGAATATTCTATTGGAAATATTTACATCGCATTTTCATGGAGTGGTTATTTTACCAATTTACTCGAAATATTTCATGTTCATTTACCCGAATGGTTGACGATAAATTACAAATCAGCACAAGATGCTTTCGTCGCTAATAAAGGCACAGAAGGATTAATGGCGTGGCAAAACGCTCCAATAATTGGTGGTTTAAAAATAATATTCGATTTGCCTGCCGTTGTTATTAATCTCTTGATTACGTATTTGGTTTATAGAGGAACAAAAGAATCTAAAAATTTTAGTAATGTAATGGTTTATATCAAATTAGCCATTATTATTTTAGTAATTATAGTTGGAGCAACATATATCGATATCGACAATTGGACGCCTTTTATGCCCAACGGCTTTAGTGGGGTTATGGGAGGAGTTTCTGCTGTGTTCTTTGCTTATATTGGATTTGATGCTGTTTCTACATTGGCTGAAGAAAGTAAAAATCCACAGCGCGATTTACCAAAAGGAATGATTTATTCGTTGGTTATTTGTACCGTTGTTTTTATAGTTTTGGCATTGGTAATTACCGGAATGGTATCCTATCAATTGCTTGGTGTTAGTGATCCTTTAGCAGAAATTTTCGCATTAAAAGGTGTGAAATGGATGTTGTTTATTGTATCAATTGCTGCCGTTGTAGCGATGACAAGTGTTTTGTTGGTTTTCCAAATGGGACAACCTCGAATTTGGATGACTATGAGTAGAGACGGATTGATGCCTAAGAAGTTTTCAGAAATCCACCCGAAATATAAAACACCAGGTTTTGCTACGATTGTTACTGGTTTAGTGGTCGGAATTCCGATATTCTTTACCGATGAAAATTTCGTTCTCGACTTCACAAGTATCGGAACTTTATTCGCTTTTGTATTGGTTTGTGGCGGTGTTTTGATGCTTTCTCCTCAAAGTTCAGAAGAATTAGCGGAACGTGAAACGAAAGGGAAATTTAGAATTCCTTATGTAAATTCAAAATATATTTTCCCTGCAATTATTATAACTGCAACGGTTTTAATTTTCAACTATGTCCCAACTTTCTTTAGTGATGTAGTCGATTTTTCGGATGGTAAAATGGCAACCAACTTACCAATGTTGGTTTTCTTGCTAGTTTGTATCGCAATGACTGTTTTATCATTTATTAAAAACTTATCCTTGATTCCACTTTTGGGATTGGTTTCGTGTAGTTATTTGCTAACAGGGATGGCTGTTTCTAACTGGATGTGGTTTGGCGTTTGGCTCGTTATCGGATTGATATTTTACTTTATTTATGGCTATAAAAACAGTAAGTTGAATAGTTCAAAATAAAAAAGACTCCCGACGCCATCGGGATTTTTTGTTAGTTATTTTTTATGATATCTTTCGGAAAAACAATTACGCTTTCATGTCCGTCTTTATCCACTGAAGCAACACCAAAATAATAGTTGTCAATTACAACTCCGTTGAGTTCAAAATTATCGACATTCCCAACAAACCGGCTGTTTTCCCATTGAGGGGAAGTCGTTAATCGCCAATATATTTTATATCCAATTATCGAATCGTCGTCGGCTTTGTTCCATTTTAATTTGGTGTTTGGAGCGACAATTCCGCC
>JANNCY010000242.1:0-7102 GCA_031387085.1 Flavobacteriales bacterium
GTTTGTGTCGTTGAGAATACTAATAATAGTAAAATGGAAATCTTTTTCATATAGAATTTAAAAAATAGTTAACAAATATAGTATTTTATTATAGGATTACAAGTTTTTCAATTTTTTCCGACTTTTCATTTGTAAGCGTCGACTTAACAATTAATTTATAGATATAAACACCTTTTCCGATTTTGTCACCAAAGTCGTCTTTGCCATCCCAAGTTATTTCTCTAGATAAAAAGCCATCCGTAAATACATTTTGATTTATTGTTTTGACAATTTTACCGGTTATGGTTATGATTTGAACTTGCACATCAAGCGGCTCATAAGGTCGGTTGTGTGTAAACCAAAACTGCGTATAATTGACAAACGGATTGGGATAATTAAGCACGTTTGTTAAGGTAACGGTTTCATCTCCAACCACCACAAATTGTATTTCTGCAGAGATAAAATTGTTGTACACATCCCATGCTTTAAAAGTTATAGTGTGCAATCCTAAGGCTAAATTTCGGAACGGAAAACGAATTTTCCCTTTGGTGAAATCATCCAATTCAGTTTCGTAATAATCATTTAAAATATACGGATTGGTTTCATCCCCATCTAAAATAGCAACGATATCATGACCGATTCCACTTGCTGTATTAATACCGTGTTCGTCTTCGAGAAATGCAAGAAAGAAAGGGGATTCGTTTGTGATTCCGCCATTTACAAACGTTTCGTCGTTCATATACAAACGCACTTTTGGAGCCGTAACATCGGCAATTGCGTTACTATCGATACCTCCAATTTTAATGTCGGTATTGCAACCTGTTTTATCGAGTAATACTTGATTTCTTTTTGAATAAAAACTAATTCTTCCGTTGCCTAATGGGATTTTAATATCTCTTGGAACAACAAATCCGAATTCAAATTGACCGCCGTTTATCGATGCATTCCCTCTAAAAATAGTTTCGCCAAGATTGGTAAAAGTCATGGCTGGACTATAATTATCATTGTTAAAAGTGGTTTTATTGAAATTTTTATCGAAAATGTTGACGGACAATTCGCCGTTGTAAATCGACATTAGATTCCCTAGTTCGTCTTGTATTTCTCCAGAAAGTTTTACAAATGCCAAGGCTTGAAAATCGGATATGGGTTGATTAATTGGAACGTCATTTACTTTTGTGAGTACAATTTTTGGTTTCGGAATTGCCAGCATTAAAGCAGGATCGCCAATGAATAAAGCTACTTTTGTATCGGAGTAGTTGTTGTTTTGATCTTTAGAAACACGCAATACTTCGGCAATAGATTTATAAGGTTGTGATCCTATAGTGTACATATTTTTGGTAATCGATTTATTAAAACCAAAAGCATAACCTATTGAACGTGTTGTAGTAATCATGGCGATGGCGCCTCCTTTTGGATTCAAATAGGTGTATTCTCCGGCTGTTGGTCGAAGTGGATTATCAAAGCGTGAAAACTCGCAGGTGATGGTAATAAAAAGAGGATATCGGTATTTATTAAAAAAGTTTAATCCGTCTAGTTTGTCCCAAATTCGTTCACCGGTTAATCCGTCTTCTCCACCATGACCTAAATAATTAAAAATCAGCGATCCTTTCTCGAAAGCATTTTGAATGTCTTCTTTTGCTTTTGGATACCGATCACCACCTGCAGTACTGGTTTGCTGATAAGCATCTAAAAATATCTTTTTGGTATTTACCGTTGGATTTTCAAAAGCGATTTCATCGGTTAATTGATTTTGATTGAGTTGCAGTGAACCGTCGCCAGCCTGATCGGCATCATCGGCTATAGTGACGAAATTATTTCGCCAACTGCCATACGATTTTAAGTCATAATAATCAATGACTTTATTGACCATTTCATCCGCTTGTTGGGTCGAGGTAACAATCATTCTGCCTACGGCAATGTCGGCTGCGTAACTAGAGAAAAGAAATACTTCGCCTTCATTGGCATCCATATAGCCAAAGAAATCATCCGATGCGAATGAGGATACACCCGATACATAACTGTCTAACGAATGATAAATGGGAACGATGTTAGTGTTGTTTGAAATACGATCTTTAAAATCGAAAGAAGCATCGCCAAATAGATTTAAATATTTTACTTTTTTACTCGGAGTTGAAGCATTTTGATAGACGTATTTTACGAAGTTTCGAATGGCTCCAATGTCTTGTTTACCCGATGAAAATTCGTGATAGATAGCTTCTAAATTAACTACTTTTACATTTAAACCAGAATAGTTTCTGTGAAAATTAGCTAATTTTTCGGCTTGCGTATGTAATGCACTTGGCGTTACGATGAGATAATCGATATCTTTAAATGAACCTTGATTGTCTAAAAAGATAGAGCCTTTTAAATCTTGATTTGCAACTCTTGCTTGTTGGTCTTTTGACGGAGTATAGTAATCATTTTGGTCTAAAGCAACATACTTTTTGGAATTTAAAGCAGCTTTAAAACTAAAATTCGCAGCATTAGTGTTGACGATTGTTGTGGCATTATAAATGTCGGTAACATCCCAAACTTGTTTAATTGCAGTAGCATTGCTAAACTGGTATTGCGCTATGGAGCCTACTTCACTTGTTGCATTATTGTATTGAAAACGAAATTGTTTTCCGTATCCTGTTAAACCGCTTTTTGTTTTTATGGCGATGTAATCTAAAAAGCCTTTCGATGTAGGAACACCACCATTGTCGAATTTTAATTTTACCGTATAATTTGGTGAGGAAGTTATGGTTGTATTAGCAGGTAATTGCGCTTCACTTGCCACAAAACCCGAATTGAGTTGCACCGATCCTAAAAGCATATTAGGTAAAGATTGTGCGTTGACTGTGGTGATAAATTTTGTTGCTACAAAAGCGTTTCCGCCAACGTGAATGTTAATTGTAGTCGTGGCAGACGGAACAATAGTAGGAAAACTAAAGGTGAATTCTTGTTCGTCTTCTATGTTGAACGATTCTCCAAACCAAACTCTACCCAGACGGCCAATATTATTTAAATCTACTTCATGAAATTTATAATCATCATAAGAAGTAAGTGTTACAGTACTGCTTGCTGTTGGTTCTACAAATGGCGCGATTCTTTTACCAAATCCGCCATTGGTTGTAATGTAATAATACGCTTTATCGCTGTATAAATTGATGTGTGTTTTATTTTCGTCACTCCAATTATCCATTCCTTCTGCATAGAACAGTATGTAATCTTCATTGTTAAAAACACCATCTGCTTCACCTACAACCTGAATCGCATTTTCTTCTAAATCATTGGGATAGGGAGTGCTGTTGGCTAACGGAACCATTCTTCCGCCACTTCCGTATATCTTTATTTTCTTTGGATCGACACCGTCAGTGCCTAAACCCAATTCATTTAAAAAGGATTTGGATATTTGATAAATACCCGATTTTTCTACATAAAAACGATACCATGCACCCGAACTTAAAACCGAATTGGTAATGGATGTTACATTATTTGGTGGCGTATTTGATCGATTTAGATTGGTTTGATACGTAAAATTATAAGTAAGTGACAGTATTTTTTTGTAACTATTCTCCTCTTTAATAATTGGTGAAAAAGAAAGTATCGCAATGATTTTGTCTCTCGAAATACAATTTTCAACTTTTGCTTTAATCGTTGTTGGAATATTTTTTTTCGACAATTCACCCAGCTTAACTTCATCAATTATTTCATAAATAATGTTGGTTATTTGGAGAGAACTCTCATTTATCATACTGGAAGACGGAATTTTTAACGAATACAACAACTGTTTTTTGGAGTCGTCATAATTAAAGCTATCCGAATTAAATTGGGGAATTTTCACCGAAAAATCACTATTAGCATACGAAGTTTTCTCATTCCAATCAATAGTTATGCTGCCTTGCTGTTGAGCAAAACTATAGGAATGTATTATGAAATATAGAAAAACAGCAATTTTTTTCATCTTGTTACTAACGTAATGTTTTTACAAATATTGCAAACATAAAAATAATATTTTACATACATTTAAACAATAAATCATATATCCAATCGTTATCTGAAGGAATTAAAAATTCGCAAAATAGATTTTTTTTAAAAATTAATAAAGATGTTGCCATTTAATAGATATTTATTATATTGCGCCTCGAAATTTATTACCTATTAAGAGTATGAAAGTAAACAAAATTATGGCTATTAAGTTATTACTATCGTTAGTAATAATTGTTGGTTTTACTAGTTGTAGCAAAAAAGGAAGTTCAAAAAATGCTTCAAAAGCTACAGGTTGGAAGATCAACGATAAAAAAGGTGGTTTTCAATATGCATCTAATTTTAAGAAGCAAGCAACTGGACCTGGTTTAGTTTTAGTCGAAGGAGGAACATTTACAATGGGTAAAGTTCAAGATGATCCGATGCACGATTGGAATAACACTCCAAATCAACAACACGTGCAGTCTTTTTACATGGACGAAACGGAGGTAACCAACCTAATGTACATGGAGTATTTAGATTGGATGAAACGCGTTTTCCCTCCAGAAGAAGAAAATTACAAAAACATTTATGTAGGTGCATCTCCTGATACTTTAGTATGGAGAAACCGTTTGGGATACAATGAAACAATGACCAATAACTATTTGAGACATCCTGCTTATGCAGAATATCCAGTAGTTGGAGTAAATTGGCTTCAGGCATCTGAATATGCAAAATGGAGAACGAATCGTGTGAATGAATCGATACTTGAAAAATCAGGTTACTTAAAGAAAGATGCCAAACTTACCGATACAAAAGCAGATGCTTCGTTTGATACGGAAACCTATCTTGCTGCGCCATCTAAAACATTTGGCGGTAATGAAGAAATCGTTTTAAAAGGTAGAAAAGGTGCTAAAGGAAAAGGAAAAGGTGGCGTAAAAAATGCTAAAGGAGAAACGCAAGAACCTAAAAATTTATATGCTCAAAAAACTTCTGGTATCATTTTACCAGAATACCGCCTTCCAACAGAAGCAGAATGGGAATATGCAGCAGCAGCAGACGTTGGGCAAAGAGAATATAACGTTTACAAAGGACAAAAGAAATATCCTTGGTCTGGAAGTTACACACGTGCCGGAAAAAGAAAAATTAAAGGTGATCAATTGGCCAACTTTAAACAAGGAAAAGGAGATTACGGAGGTATAGCTGGTTGGTCTGATGATGGCGCCGACATTACCAATAAAGTGAAATCGTATCCGCCAAATGATTTTGGATTGTACGATATGGCTGGAAACGTAGCCGAATGGGTTGCCGATGTGTACCGTCCAATTGTTGATGATGAAGCAAATGACTTTAACTACTACAGAGGAAACGTTTATGTTAAAAATAAAATTGGCGAAGACGGAAAAGTAGAATTAGTTACTGCCGAAACTCAAAAATACGATACGTTACCTAATGGTAAAGTAATGGCAACCAATTTCCCTGGTCAAATTGCTCAAGTACCAGTTGATGAAAATGAAACGTACTTAAGACAAAACTTTGATAAGAGTAACGAAAAAAATTATAGAGATGGTGACAAACAATCGTCTCGTTATTTTGATTTTGGAGGTTCTGATACTGAAGAGAACACAAAAATGAAAGACAATCAAAGAATGTACGATTCACCTGTTCATAATGTTAGTGTGGATAGTTTAGGAAACATGACTCGTAAATACGATAAATCGAATAAAAGAACTACTCTTATGAACGACGATGTGAGAGTATATAAAGGTGGTTCTTGGAGAGATAGAGCGTATTGGTTAGATCCGGCGCAAAGAAGGTATTTTCCTCAAGATATGGCAACGGATTACATTGGATTTAGATGTGCAATGTCGAGAGTTGGTCCAAAAGCAGATAAAAAGAAATCACCAAGAAATAAAAGATAATTAATTATTTTTTCACAATAGAAGCCCTTTAGTTAGGGCTTTTGTTTTTTATGATGAATTAAATATGACCATTCAAGAAATTCATAGTTTGTTTTTGACATGCGATTCGGTTGCTATTGATACTAGAAAAATTGAATCCAACTCTCTTTTTGTAGCTATTAAAGGAGAACGATTTGACGCCAATACGTTTGCTGAAGAAGCCCTTCAAAAAGGAGCGTCTTATGTAATCATTGATAACGCAGCTTATCGTATTGATGACAGAACAATTCTGGTGAATGACAGTTTAACTACATTGCAAGAATTAGCATCGTACCACAGAAAGTACCTAAATCTTCCAATTATCGCATTGACAGGAAGCAACGGAAAGACAACTACAAAAGAGCTAATCAATGTTGTATTGTCTAAAAAATTCAATACAAAAGCAACTGTTGGAAACCTGAACAATCATATTGGTGTTCCGTTAACATTATTATCTTTTTCAAAAGAAACGGAGATCGGCATTGTCGAAATGGGAGCCAATCATCAAAAGGAAATTGAATTTTTATGTGCAATTGCACAACCCGATTTTGGTTATATAACCAATTTTGGAAAAGCACATTTAGAAGGATTTGGTGGCGTTGAAGGCGTTATAAAAGGGAAAAGCGAAATGTATTCCTTTCTGAAAAACAACCATAAAAAAGCATTTGTAAACAATGATGATGCGATTCAGGTCGCAAATTCAAAAGATATTGCAACCATCACATTCAGTCAAATTGATACTACTGCTTTTACGTATATCAAAAGTGTAACAGCCAATCCGTTTGTTACTATCGACTATGACGACACTAGTATTAAATCGCATTTAATTGGCTTGTACAACGCGAATAACATTAATGCCGCGATAACTATCGGAAAATACTTTAAAGTCTCTAATAACGATATTAAAATCGCTATTGAGAGTTATATTCCAGAAAACAACCGATCACAATTACTTACTAAAGGAACGAATGAAATTATTCTCGATGCTTATAATGCCAATCCGAGTAGTTTGGCAGTGGCGCTAGAAAACTTTTTGCAGTTGGATAAAACCAATAAACTCATCATTGTTGGAGATATGTTTGAGTTGGGAGACGAAAGCCTTGCAGAACATAAAAGTATTATTGACCTATTGTTAAATGAAAATGCTATAGAATGCTGTTTCGTTGGAAATGATTTTTATACCAATAAAGTCGATATATCTAACTTTCATTTTTTCAAAACCTTTGACGATTTTT
>JANNCY010000029.1:0-31131 GCA_031387085.1 Flavobacteriales bacterium
CAACGGAACTTTCGCATGAACCAAAAACGGTCTTCGTTCTTCACGAATGGTCTTTACCACTTTTTGAAGCGCCAAATAACTTTCGGTAAAATTGGCACCATCAATTGAAATCGCTTCAATTCCGTGAAAACCCTTCGCATATTCAAAAGCATTTTGCGCTCGGGTTTCAGCAGCATTTGCAGAAATGTCCCAACCGTTATCTTGTACTAAATATAAAATCGGCAATTGCTTTAAAGCCGCCATTTGAAAGGCTTCGGCAATTTCGCCTTCGGTAACCGAAGCATCTCCTAAGGAACAAACCACTAGAGGCTTCTCTTGGTTCTTATCTTCAATTCCGATGTTTTCTTTGTACCAAAATCCCATGGCAGCTCCCGTTGCCGGAATCGCCTGCATTCCCGTTGCGGAGGATTGGTGTGGGATTTTTGGTTTATCCGCATCCCTTAAACTCGGGTGACAATAATACGTTCGTCCACCCGAAAACGGATCGTCTTTTTTTGCCATCAATTGCAACATCAAATCGTACGGTTGCATCCCGATTCCCAACAACATCGAATCGTCACGGTAATACGGAAAGGCATAATCTTGCGGCAACAACTGCATTGCCATCGCTATTTGAATGGCTTCGTGTCCACGCGAAGTAGCGTGAACATATTTGGAAACTATCTTAAAATTCGCCTCATACAATTCGGTCATTGCCTTGGCAGTAGCCATTGTTGAAAACGCTTTTTCGAGAGTTGATTTATCTACTGTACTCATTTTATTTTATTTTTAGCTCCGTAGGAGCGCCCTATTTGTAGATTAATAATGAAAATCCATTTAGCGCCGTAGGAGCGACCTGTTTTCTATTTATTCAATCCATTCAAACAAATAATTGGAATCGTATTCAATGTCGAATTTTCGTAAAAAATCTAAATATTCCTCCTTAAAAGATTGCTTTTTATGATGCTCTTCCTGATTCAAAATATATTTAATCACATTATCTAGATGACTTTTCGAATACGAAAATGCTCCAAATCCTTCTTGCCAATTAAACTTACCATTTATCCATTTAGAATCGTTAATAAATTTTGACGAACCTGCTTTGATATCTCTTACTAAATCAGAAATTGAAATGTTTGGCTTTAAACCAACTAAAATATGCACATGATCGGGCATTGCAAAAATTGCCAGCATTTTTTGGTTGCGATTTGAAACTATTCCTGTTATGAATCTCTGTAATTCTTCTCGATTCTTACTAGATATTAAATTGGCTCTTCCCTTTACGGTAAAAACAATTTGTACGTACAATTGTGTATAGGTATTTGGCATATAATTATTTTTTTGGCGAATAACAGGTCGCTCCTACGGAGCTTCCTAAAAAACATTAATTTTCTATAAACAGGTTGCTCTTACGGAGCAATTCCAATTATTTTGCTTCCACAATCCAACCGAATTTATCCTCTGTATCCTGAACTTTTATCGCATTCAACGTATCGTTGACCATGACTGAAACCGGATTAGCATCGGGGAATTTTATAGAGAAATCGTTATTTCCGATTTCTTCCACCATGGCAATTCCAACAGCAGTTCCTGTTCCGAAAGCTTCTTCTAAAGTTCCGTTTTTAGAGGCTTCCATAATCTCAGAAATTTTGATTGGTCTTTCGGTTACTTCATAGCCTTTATCCCGCAATACATCGATGACACTCATTCGGGTAATACCTGATAAAATAGTTCCACTCAAATCAGGCGTAATGAATTTTCCGTCAATCTTGAAGAAAATATTCATGGTTCCTACTTCCTGAATGTATTCAAATTCTTGGGCATCTAGCCATAACACTTGGTCATAACCTTTCGCTTTGGCATATTCCGTTGGGCGAATAGCAGCGGCGTAATTCCCTGCTGCTTTGGCTTCTCCGGTTCCACCATTTACCGCACGAACGTATTTTTTCTCGGCAAATAATTTTATTTTTCGGCTAAAAAAGGGTCCGGATGGCGATCCCATTACAATAAATTTAAAACTCGTCGCCGCACGCATTCCGATAAAGGCTTCATCGGCATACATGAACGGACGCAAGTACAAAGCGCTTCCTTCTTGTGTTGGAATCCATTCTTTTTCTATAGACGTAAATTGTTTCAAGGCTTCAACAAATAAATCCTCCGGAAACGATGGCATTCCCATTCGGTCGGCGCTGTGATTTAATCGTTTGGCATTTTCATAGGGACGGAATAATAACGGTGTTCCGTCTTTTCCCAAAGTGGCTTTCATTCCTTCAAAAATGGCTTGTCCGTAGTGCAAAGCCATAGCAGCAGGATGCGTCGGTACAAGAGCTAAAGGTTCAATTCTTGGATTGGTCCATTCACCATTTTGATAATCGCAAATAAACATGTGATCGGAAAACTGTGTTCCCATCACGATGCTGTTATTAATGTCAACCTGGCTGACTCTGGATTGCGTTACTTTTGTAATTTTAATCGAATGTGTCATTACTTCTTGCATGCTGTTATAGTGTTAGCCTCATCCCGACCTTCTCCAAAGGAGAAGGAGAAAAGAGGAATTAAATCTTTACATTGGTGTCAAATTGTTCTAAATAATCGCCGACTTTCCGCAGGAAGGATCCTCCTAAAAATCCGTCGACAACCCGGTGATCAAAGGATAAGGAAAGGTACATCATGCTGCGGATGGCAATTTCATCTCCTTTGGAAGTCGTGATAACTTCCGGTCGTTTTTTAATAATTCCGAGTGCTAAAATCGCCACCTCGGGTTGGTTGATAATTGGTGTCCCCATCAAACTTCCAAAGGTTCCAACATTTGAAATCGTGAACGTACTTCCCTGAATTTCTTCTGGTTTTAGTTTGTTATTTCGGGAACTGTCTGCCAAATGGTTTACATTTTTTGCTAAAGCAATTAAATCCTTTTCGTTGGCATTTCGCACTACGGGAACGATTAAATTTCCGTTGGGAAGTGCCGTTGCCATTCCGATGTTGATGTCTTTATGAACGATAATATTTTTGTCATCTACTGAGACATTAATCATTGGAAAATCTTGAATCGCTTTCGCAACTGCCTGAACAAAAACAGGTGTGAACGTTAGTTTTTCGTTGTGCTTTTGTTGGAATTTGTCTTTGTTTTCGTTTCTCCAATTCACCAAATTCGTCACATCGACTTCAATGTAGGAAGTCACGTGTGGAGAAGTTTGTTTCGAATACACCATATGATCGGCAATCATTTTGCGCATGCGGTCCATTTCGACGATGCGGTCTTTTCCTTCTGTGAAATTGATCTTTGGTTTTGGAAAAGTTGTCGGCTGTCGGTAATCGGTTGTCGGTTTCGGAATACTTTTAAGAGGGTATTTTCGGTTTTTTAGATAATTAAAAACATCGCTTTTTTGAATCCTGCCTTCAGCTCCGGAACCCGGAATCGATTGTAATTCTTCAATTGAAAGATTTTCCTTTTGAGCAATGCTGATAATTAGGGGGGAAATGACAGCGTCTGGATTAGCTTTTAATTGTCGGTTGTCGGTTGTCGGTTGTCGGTTTTGTGAAGCAGATAAAACCTCTACTTTTGTTTGTTCCTCTTTACTTCCCGCTTCCCGCTTCCCACTTCCCGCTTCCGAATCAATCAATGCCAAAACTTCCCCCACTCCTACTACATCGTCTTTCTGAAAACGAATTTCGGTAATAACGCCCGAAATCGGAGACGGCACATCGCTGTCTACTTTATCGGTTGCCACTTCGACAATGGTTTCTTCGGCTTCTACAAAATCACCAACGTTTTTCAACCAGGTAATAATGGTAGCTTCGGAAATGCTTTCGCCCATTTTGGGCATTTTAAATTCTATTATCATTTTTTTGAGATGAAAGAGAATAGAGTATTGAAAATAGACTTTTGAATCGGTCTATATTCTTTTCTCTATTTTCTATTTTCTTTTAATTTAAATTCTTCTAATGTTTTGTAAAACGCTTCCTGTGTTGGACGGTTTTCCGGAATTTCTCGTAAAGGTTCTACCGCTTTTAAACTGTCAAAACATTCTTTTGGCAATTGTTGGTACAAAGCGGTTCCTTTGGTTTTCCAATCGATCATTTCATCGGAAACGTCTTTTATAATTACAGCTGGATTTCCGACTACCATTTTGCGGTTGGGAATATCCATTCCCGCTTTGATAAAACTCAATGCACCGATGATGCATTCGTCGCCTACATTCACGTCATCCATGATTACTGCGTTCATTCCGACAAGGCAATTGGCACCAATATTCGCACCGTGAATAATGGCTCCGTGGCCGATATGTGCTCCGGCTTTCAACACCATTGATTTCCCGGGAAACATGTGAATCGTACAATTTTCCTGAACGTTGCAACCGTCTTCAATGATGATTTCGCCCCAATCACCTCGAATAGCTGCACCGGGACCGACGTATACATTTTTCCCAATAATGACATTTCCCGTTACCGCAGCTTGCGGATGGATGAAACTGCTTTCGTGTATGACCGGAATAAATCCCTTGAATTCGTATATCATTTTTTCTTTTTAGAATATAGAACATAGAAAATAGACTTCACTGCATGTCTATATTCTTTTCTCTATTTTCTTTTCTCTTTATTTGAACTTCTCTAATGTTTTCTTTGTAAAATCGGATAGCACTAATCTTCCACTAATGGCGGCTCTTTCGGCTAGTAATTTGTCCCAATCTTCGGTACCTCTCCAGAAAATCTTTTTCATTTCAATCATTGCTTCTGGGTTGTAGGTGCAAAGATGTTCGGCAAATTTTTGAACTTCTACATCCAATGCTTCGATACTTTCGTGAACGCTGGCGTACAATCCTTTTTCTCTAGCCCAATTGGCATCGTAAAAAGTGTTGGCATCGATGGCGATTTGTGACATGGCAGACACGCCCATTTTTCTTTCAATGGCAGGTGACACTACAAACGGTCCAATGCCGACGTTGAGTTCACTTAATTTTATAGCGGCAAATTTCGTTGCCATGCAATAATCGGTGGCTGCTGCGATTCCGACTCCACCGCCAACAGTTTTTCCTTGGATGCGGCCGATGATGAACTTCGGGCATTTGCGCATCGCGTTGATTACGTTGGCAAAACCAGAGAAAAATACTTTTCCGGTTTCGGCATCGTTGATAGCAATGAGTTCCTGAAAACTGGCTCCGGCACAAAAAGTACGGTCGCCACCACTTTTTAAGATGATGACTTTCACTTCGGGATTGTTGCCAACTTCGGTAATCGTATCGGCGAATTTTTTTAATACATCACCTGGCAACGAGTTTTGTTCCGGATGGAAAAACTCGATCGTGGCGATGTTATTTTGTATGTCTTGTTTTACGTATGCGTCCATATTTTTTGTTTAACCGCAAAGTGCGCAAGGTTGTCGCAAAGTTCGCAAGGTGTGTTGTTTCACTTTATTTCTAGCCCCGATAGCAGTGGAAATCCTTTTTCTCGGTTCTCGATACTCGCTTTTCAAGCGAACTCGAACTGACGAGAAAAAGATTGCAGCGGATAGCGGGATTAGCTTCTAATTATTATAAAATTCCGAATTGTTCGAAATGATGATTTAAATGTTTGCGTTCCAATAAATAGGATTCATATTTGTTTAATTCGCCGAAAACCATGTTTTTTAAAACCGCTTCCGGATTTTCCTTGAAAAAATTCAGGTAGGTTGCTCTTGCTTCGAGGAATTTTGCTTTCGCCGTTTCAAAATCGGGATACACCAAATCTTCCAATGCTCCTTTTTTCATGGTTGGAAAACTACTCCCTTTTGGGAATTTATCATAATTGTATAACGAATGGTGGACAGTATCCAAAATCTTTTCTGGTGTTGCTATTTCAAAATCCTGAATTTCACCCGACATGATTTTGTAACCCACTTCCAAATGTTCTAAAAGATGCTGGGGTGTTAAAATTCCCCATTTTGGTTGCATATCCTGAGCCAGTTTGCTCAAGCTCTCTTCGATTTTGGCATCGGTCATTTCAACAAATGTCTCTTGCTTTTTCTGCACCATCGTTAAAATCGTAGCTACGGCTACCAATTCGTTTTCGGTATCAAAAACTTCCACAAACCATTTTACAATGCCGCTCGGATGCTCGGCTGAAGCTACATCGCGATCGATTTTTTGTTTGCAAGTTAGACGCACATAAACCGTGTCATTATGGTAAATCGGACGTAAAAAACGACATTCTTCCAAACCGTAATTGGCGGCAACAGGGCCTTTGTTTGGATACACAAATAATCCGGCAGCGGCCGCTAAAATGAAATAGCCGTGCGCTGTTCGCTTTTTGAAAATACTTCCGTCGAGCGAGGTTATATCGGTGTGCGCGTAGAAATGATCCCACGTTACATTCGCAAAATTGATGATATCGGTATCGGTAACGGTGCGGTTGTGAGTGCGTAACGACATGCCCGGTTGGATGTCTTCCCAATGGTATTGAAAAGGATGTTGGGTGATTTCTTTGTATTTCGAATTCGGCTGGTAAATTCCAGTTATTTCGGTTAAAGTCGTTGGTGAACCTTGTATGGCACAACGTTGCATATAATGTTTGATACCGCGAACACCTCCCATTTCTTCTCCACCTCCGGCACGACCGGGACCACCGTGAACCAATAAGGGCAATGGCGAACCATGACCGGTACTTTGTTTTGCGTTTTCTCTGTTCAGCACCAAAATTCTTCCATGGTGGGAAGCGGCGTTGATGACGTATTCTTTGGCAATTGCATCAGAGTTGGTGACGATAGACGATACTAGTGAACCTTTACCCATTTGCGCCAATTCGATCGCTTCATCGAGGTTTTTGTACGGCATAATCGTCGCCACTGGACCAAATGCTTCGGTTTCGTGAGCGGTTAAATTGGTGAACGGATTTTCTTCGCGATGCAGCATCGGACTTATAAAAGCACCTTTGTCGTTGGCTCCGATCAAATCCAATTTATCAAAATCGCCATACACCAATTTGGCAGTTTTGGCAATTTCGTGGGTTCTTGCTTTTACTTCTTCGACTTGATTTTTGGACACTAGTGAGCCCATGCGGACTTCCTTCAAACGCGGGTCGCCGATGGTTACTTTGTCTAGTGCTTTTCCGAGGGCAGTTTGCACATCGTCCATTAAATGCTGAGGAACGATTATTCTTCGGATGGCGGTACATTTTTGACCACATTTTACCGTCATTTCACTTCGAACTTGATTTACGAATAAATCAAATTCGGGTGTTCCCGGAATCGCATCTTCTCCTAAAATCGAAGAGTTTAACGAGTCGGCCTCCATATTGAATGGCACCGATTCGTTAATGATTCGGGTATGTGCTTTTAACATTCTTCCCGTTGAAGCAGAACCTGTAAATGTTACTATGTCTTGACTTTCAACAGTATCTAAAAGTGTATTCGCAGAACCACAAATTAGTTGTAATGCTCCTTCTGGTAATATATTAGATGCGATAATTTCTCTAACTACAGCTTCTGTTAAATACGAAGTTGATGTTGCCGGTTTTACAACAGCTGGAACTCCAGCCATCCAATTAACAGCACATTTTTCGAGCATTCCCCAAATAGGAAAATTGAACGCATTGATATGAACAGCAACTCCCTTTTTGGGAACCAAAATATGATGCGCCATGAATCGTCCTCCTTTTGATAAATCGATTGGATCGCCTTCTACATGGTAAGGCTGATTTGGAAATAATTTTCGTAATGATGCATTGGCGAATAGATTTCCGAATCCGCCTTCGATGTCAATCCAGCTGTCGACGCGTGTTGCGCCGGTTCTGTAGCTGATATCGTAAAATTGTTCTTTGCGTTTGTTCAGGTACAATGCCAACTTTTTAATCATGTTTCCACGTTCCTGAAAAGTCATTTTGCGGAGTTTTTCACTGCCTTTGGTTCTTCCGTAGTGGAGGATTTCACCAAAATCGAGGCCTTGTGTAGAAGCATTTCCAATGATTTCGCCCGTTACCGAGTCGAATAACGAAACGCCTTCACCAGCGCCTGATGTCCAATTTCCTAGGATGTAATTTTGAATGTTATTCATTTGTTTTTGTTTAACCGCAAAGCTCGCAAGATCCTTCGACAAGCTCAGGATGACAGCGCAAGGTTCGCTATGGTTTTATGTTCTTTCAATAATGGCGGCATAGCCTTGTCCGACTCCGATACACATAGTGATTAAGGCGTAGCGTTTTCCTGTTAGTTGTAATTCTAATGCTGCGGAAAAAGTGATTCTTGCACCTGTTACTCCTAGTGGATGTCCAATCGCAATGGATCCTCCATTTGGATTTACTCTTGGATCGTTATCTTTTAAACCTAATTCGCGAAGGCAGGCAATACTTTGTGATGCAAATGCTTCGTTCAATTCGATGATGTCGATTTGGTCTAAAGTTAAATTGGCTTTTGCCAACGCTTTTTTGGTGGCTTCCACCGGACCGATTCCCATGATTCTTGGTTCTACTCCCACTACTGCCGAACTTACGATTCGAGCGAGTGGTTTTAGGTTGTATTTTTTGACGGCTTCTTCAGATGCGATGATTGTTGCTGCTGCACCGTCGTTTAAACCTGAGGCATTTCCGGCAGTGACGCTTCCGTCTTTTTTGAAGGCAGGACGCAATTTGGACAAGCCTTCCAAAGAGGTATTGGGTTTTATAAATTCGTCTTTAGAAAATTGAATTACACCGCCTTTTCGTTGCGGAATTTCAACAGCAACTATTTCTTTTGCCAATCGTCCTGAGTTTTGAGCTGCTGTTGCTTTCATTTGACTGTGCAAGGCAAAGGCATCTTGATCTTCGCGGGAAATGTTGTATTTTTCTACTAAATTCTCTGCGGTTTCTCCCATCGCATCAGTACCAAACATGGCTTGCATCTTCGGGTTGATAAAACGCCATCCAAAACTCGAATCGTACATTTTGCTATCGGTTCCATAAGCTGCAGATGGTTTGGAAACGACTAATGGTCCGCGTGTCATGTTCTCGATTCCACCTGCAATAAACACATGTCCGTCACCAGCTTTAATCGCACGACTCGCATTGATAATTGCCGACAAACCGGAGCTGCACAAACGATTTACCGTTTCACCCGGAACGGTATACGGCAATCCTGCTAACAGCAACGACATGCGTGCTACATTACGATTGTCTTCACCTGCTTGATTGGCACATCCCATAATGACATCATCGTAAGCGTCTTGTGGAATGTTTGGATTATTGGCCACAACGGTTTTAATTACCAAAGCGCCCAAGTCATCCGGACGAACCGATGCTAATGTTCCTTGGTAACTTCCTATTGGAGTTCGAACTCCGTCTATGATGTATGCTTCCATTTTTGTTGTTTAACCGCAAAGTGCGCAAAGGTTTTTATTTTGTCAATCGACCTGCTGTCTCGTGTCGCAAGGTTCGCTATGTTTATTTTCTCGCAAAGACGCAGAGGCGCAAAGCTTGATTTATTATTATTTTTAACTTTATTTTCTATTCAATTCGTTAACTGTCTAGCCGTGATGCAAGGGAAAAGCCCCCGATTTTCCATCGGGACTTTGGAAAGGCAGCAGGAATTGCGTTTCCTAAAATGCCCAAGCCGTTCGCTTCCAATTATCCTAATCTTCCCATTCTTTTGGAGTTCTAAAGGCCACACCTTTGAAAAGTGCCACCAACAAATCTCCTTTTTTTACTTCTATGATGTAGAAGCCTAATTTGTTTTTTAAACTTTCTAAACTGGCTTCGGCAATGATATAATCGCCTTCGACTAAAGCCTCAATATGATTGATTGAGGTTTCTATGGAAACCGCAAATCGACCATTGGTATTGACTGAAAACCCGAATGCTGTATCGGCTAAGGAATAGGTAATTCCACCATGTGCATATCCCATACTGTTGAGCATTTCCTTGCGAACGGTCATGGCTACTTTGCAGTTTCCGACTTCACATTGGAGAATCTCAATCCCCAGCCACTGACTGAAGGGATCTAGCGAAAGCATTTTGTATGGAATTTTTGTTCCTTCCATTAGTTGAAAAACGTTTTGTTTTGACTGTTCATTCTTCTCAAAATCGGACTGCAACGGTAACGGTCTTCGTGGTATTCGTTGTACAATTCATCTAATTTTTTGACGCACCATTTGATTCCCAATTCATCGGCCCAGACCAATAATCCTTTTGGATAATTAACGCCTTTGGTCATGGCGTTGTCGATATCTTCAGCAGAAGCGATATTTAAAAATAACGTATCGGCGGCTTCATTGATGAGCATCACGATTACTCTGTCGAAAATGGCTTTAGCTAATTGTAAATCTTCCTTAGGAGTTGCGATTGCTTCGTTCCTCGCAATGACATCATAAGAATAGAAACCTCTGCCTGATTTTCTTCCTAGGAAACCTGCTTCCACCAAACGTTTTTGTGTGAATGACGGTTTGAATTTTGGATCAAAATAAAAGGAAGTAAAGACTGTTTCTGTTACGGTATAATTGACATCATTTCCGATGAAATCCATTAATTCGAAAGGGCCCATTCGGAAAGCTCCAATCGTTTTTAAACTCCAATCGATGGTTGCAAAATCGGCTACACCTTCTTCATAAATCCGTAAACTTTCGCTGTAGAAAGGTCGTGCCACACGATTGACTATAAATCCGGGGGTGTCTTTGGCAACAGCTACTGTTTTCTTCCAGTGAGTAATGGTTCGAATAGTATTTTGTAATACTTCAACGCTGGTTTGCACGGCAGGAATGACTTCCACCAATTGCATTAATGGTGCTGGATTGAAAAAGTGAATTCCAATGACGCGTTCTGGTTTTTGACAAGAGGCAGCAATGGAAGCTATTGATAATGATGAAGTGTTGGATGCCAAAATGGTTTCTGGAGAAACGTAATTCTCGACTTCTGAAAATACTTTTCTCTTGACTTCCAAATTTTCGATTATTGCTTCGATAACCAAATCGGAATGTGATAATTCACCTAGTGTATGAACATGATCTATATTGTTGGTGATTCGATTTTTTTCTGAAACATTAATTTTCCCTTTTTCTAGTAATTTGGATAAGGTACTTTCAAGATTGGACTTGCTTTTGGCAAGCGCATCGAGATCGGTGTCGTAAATTTTTACCTCACAACCTGAAGTCGCGGCTACTTGCGCAATGCCAATTCCCATGGTTCCTGATCCTATTATGGCTACTTTCATTATTAACAGGTCGCTCCAATGGAGCTTTTAGTTTCCTTTAAACTCTGGTTTTCGTTTTTCTGTAAAAGCTGTTACGCCTTCTTTGTAATCGTTAGATGAACTGGCTTCGATTTGCAAATCGCTTTCCAATGCAAGCTGTTGTTCTAAGTTATTTGTTATCGATTGGTTTAATAATCTTTTAGTTAATCCTAGCGCTTTGGTTGGCATTTGAGCGAGCGCAGTGGCTAAATCCCGCACCTCTTCTTCAAAGAAACCTAAAGGGTAAATTTTGTATACCATTCCGATTTGCATTGCTTCTTCAGCGGTAACTTTATTTCCCAACATCATTAAAGCGGTAGCTCTTTGGAAGCCAATTAATCTTGGAAGAAAGAAAGTTCCGGCGCTATCGGGAACCAAACCGATTTTGCTAAAAGCCTGAATGAAACTGGCTTGTTCCGTTGCCACTACAAAATCGCAGGCTAATGCGATGTTGGCTCCGGCTCCAGCTGCGACTCCATTTACAGCAGCAATTATTGGTTTTTCGATTGTTCTGATTTTTTGAATGATAGGATTGTAATGTTCTTCCAGGATCTTTCTAAAACCCGGATTCAACTCGGGATCGGTTACTTCTTTTAAATCTTGTCCGGCACAAAATGCTTTTCCGTTTCCGGTGATTACAATCGCACGAACAGCTGAATTAGAATCGCAATCGTCTAATACTTTTTGCATGGACAATGCCATCTCACGATTGAAACTATTGAATACTTCAGGCCTATTAAGTGTAATCCATCCTACACTATTTTCTATTTTTAAAAGGATACTCTCCATTTTTATTGGGTATTCGGTTATTTGACAATTTGGTTATTTAGAATTCAAATCAACGAATTACCAAATTACCAAATCCACTTATTTCAAACATTTAAAATAGTCAAAAGGTTCAAAGCAATCTTCGCATTTAAATAACGCTTTGCAAGCTGTTGACCCGAATTGACTTACTAATTTCGTGTTGAATGAACCACATTGTGGACATTTAATCAGTTTTTTGTTACCGAGAAGTGCTTCTTTATCGGCATCTTCGGATAATGGTGATGCAATTCCGTATTTCTCTAGAGCTTCTCTTCCTTTTGGTGTAATCCAATCGGTTGTCCACGCTGGCGAAAGGATTAAATTCACTTTGGCTTCAAATCCTTTTTCTTTAAATGCTGATTTTATATCATCTGCAATAACATCCATTGCTGGGCAACCGCTGTAGGTTGGTGTGATTTCGACTTCTACAATTCCGTTTACCATAGCAGCTGAACGAACCACTCCCATTTCCATAATCGACAAAACCGGAATTTCAGGATCGGAAACCGATGCTAATATTTCGAATAGTTTTCGTTCGATATGTATTACTTCTTCTGTCATATTTTAACCGCAAAGAGCGCAAAGCTGTTACGCAAGGTTCGCAAAGTTTTATGTATTAATTTTACCAATTCATGTTGGGATATGCTCTTTGCATGAATTGCATTTCTGTTAAAATGTAACCCATGTGTTCGCTGTGAATTCCGTTTTTTCCTCCTTTTTGGAAGTATTGTAAATTTGGAGTTTGTAATGTTGACTCTTCTAAAATAGCGTTTACTTTTTTGTAAAATTTGTATTTTAATTTTGTTACATCAACTCCAATTCCTTCAGAAACCATTGCTTTATCTGCATCCGTTTGATGGAATAATTCGTCGGTAAATGCCCATAAATGATTAATAGCTTCTTGAATTTTGTTATGACTTTCTTCGGTTCCATCTCCTAAACGTCTGATCCAATCAGATGAAAAACGGGTGTGGTAGGAAACTTCTTTGATGCTTTTTTTGGCTATCGCCGACAAAGTTGCATCGGAACTGTTTTGCAATTCTTCCAACAACAACAAATGAAACATATCAAATAAAAATTGTCGGGTGATGGAATAGGCAAAATCGGTGTTGGGTTGTTCTACCAACAATACATTTTTGTACTCCCTTTCTTTGCGAAGAAATGCAATGGTGTCTTCGGTAGCGTCATCTCCAATTAATTTGGCGGCATATTGGTAATAGCTTCTAACTTGTCCCAACAAATCGAGGGAAATGTTGGTCATGGCGATGTCGGTTTCCAAACTCGGACCGTGACCACAAAGTTCGCCGAGACGCTGCCCTAGGATTAGGGCGTTATCTGCAATTCCGAATATATATTGAACTAAATTGTTAGTCATAAGTTTTAAGTCGTTAGTCGTTAGTCTTTGGAGTAATGGATTTTATTAGTCCTCTTATAATTTTACCAACTTCATTAGCAAGATTAATTAATTTTTCTGATTCCTCTAATGTTAAATAATTCAATTTATTTGAAAGATATAACATCGATTTAACTTCACTGCAAGAACCTAATGCTATATATAAAAAACGTGTAAATTCTTTATCACTTATTCTATCAAAACCTTCGGCAATATTATTCGAAACGGAGACAGCAGCTCTTTGAATTTGATTTTTAAAGCCAAAGTCATCTGATTTTTTAAAGATTAAATAAATTTCAACTGTTAATTCTTGAGCTTTCTGCCAGGCAATAATATCTTCAAATTTTTGTATTTTCATTATTTAGTCGCTAGTTATTAGTAATAAGTCGCTAGTCGGTCACTTATGACTTACGACTAATCACTTATGACTATTCTACATATGTTTTAGTTCGTCGGGCAATTCATAAAAAGTGGGATGACGATACGCTTTGTCTTTTGCAGGGTCGAAAAGTTCGGCGCTATCCTCGGGACTGGATGCGGTGATTTGTGCAGATGGAACAACCCAAATGCTTACGCCCTCCATTCTTCTGGTATAGACATCGCGTGCATTTTCTAGAGCCATAGTAGCATCGCTGGCGTGCAAACTTCCGCAATGACGGTGCTCTAATCCGTTTTTACTTCTTATAAATACTTCCCAAAGTGGCCAGTTTTTCATAACTTTTAATGTTGTCGGTTGTGAGTTGTCTGTTGTCGGTTTAAAAACTGAGAGCAAAGAACAAACAACTATTTATACTGCTTTTTCTAATTCTTTGTTACTTTGTTTTTCTGCATATGCCATGGCAGCATCGCGTACCCATTTTCCTTTTTCCCAGGCATTGACTCTTGCTGAGGTACGTTCTTTATTGCAAGGTCCGTGTCCTTTTACCACTTGCCAAAATTCGTCCCAATCCATTTCGCCAAAGTCGTACGATTTGGTTTGTTCGTTCCATTTCAGATTTGGATCCGGAATGGTTAATCCGATTAAATCGGCTTGCGGAACCGTTTGATCAACAAACTGCTGACGTAGTTCGTCGTTGGTTTTGCGTTTCAATTTCCATTTCATCGATTGTTCTGTGTGTACGGATTCGGCATCTGTTGGACCGAGCATCATTAACGATGGCCACCACCATCGGTTAAGTGCATCTTGCGCCATGTCTTTTTGCTCTGGCGTTCCATTGGCTAATGTCATCATGATTTGAAATCCTTGACGTTGGTGAAAGCTTTCTTCTTTACATACGCGCACCATGGCACGAGCATAAGGTCCGAAGGAGGTTGTTGTCAATGGTACCTGATTGATAATCGCAGCTCCGTCAACGAGCCAACCAATAGCTCCCATATCGGCCCAAGTTAAAGTTGGATAATTAAAGATACTCGAATATTTTGCTTTACCTGAATGCAATTGTTCGTAAAGTTCTTCGCGGGAAATTCCCAAGGTTTCGCAGGCGCTGTACAAGTACAAACCGTGACCTGCTTCATCTTGAATTTTGGCTAGTAAAGCTACTTTTCTTTTTAACGAAGGTGCACGTGTTATCCAATTTCCTTCAGGCAACATGCCGACAATTTCGGAGTGTGCGTGTTGTGAAATCTGGCGAATGTGTGTTTGGCGATACTTTTCGGGCATCCAATCTTTAGGTTCAATTTTTTCATCACGGGCAATTCGTGCATCGAAGATGGCTTCTAGGTTTTTTACTTCTGATTCTGACATAATTCTGTATTTGAAACCTGACAGGTTTTGAAAACCTGTCAGGTATTATTTGTCTACTTAAACTCCGAAATCGACTACTACTTTTTCGGAAGTGGGAACAGCCTGGCAACTTAACACCAGACCTTTAGCTACTTCTTTTTCGTCGAGTGCGTAATTGACTTTCATTTCAACAGTTCCCGAAACGACTTTGCATTTACAGGTACTACAAACGCCACCTTTACAGGCGAAGGGCAAATCGGCACCAGCTGCTAATGCACCGTCGAGAATATTGTCGAAATCGTCGTCCATGATGAAGTGGAATTCTTTTCCTCCATCGATTATAGTGACATCGGTGCCTTCTACTTTTTTCTCTAAAATTTTATTGACACGTTGTTTATCTGCTTCCGAATTTCCG
Organism: Flavobacteriales bacterium; assembly: GCA_031387085.1. Taxonomy (GTDB): domain Bacteria; phylum Bacteroidota; class Bacteroidia; order Flavobacteriales; family Flavobacteriaceae; genus Flavobacterium. The sequence goes on from JANNCY010000029.1 coordinate 15,485, forward strand.
GTCGTAAATAATTCAAAATGCACTTTATTTTTATCCAAACCAGCAGCGACCAATTCATCGCGAATGAGGAAAATCATTTCCTCGGGACCGCAGATAAAACATTCATCAACGGATGGAATATCGATAATTTTATTCGTAAGAACTTGTAATTTTTCTTTTGTAAATCGGCCGTTTAACAGTTCGATACTTCGGTGTTCTTTGGTTAAGAAGTGGAAGATTTCGAATCGGTCGAAATACGTATTTTTGAGTTGTTCAATTTCTTCTTTAAAGATAATAGATTTTACGCTTCGATTGAGATAAAAAAGTTTGAAGGTACTTTTTGGTTCGACTGCTAAATGCGTTTTGATGATAGAAAGTAAAGGTGTAATTCCGCTCCCAGCAGCAAATGCAATATAATTTTTAGCTTTGTTAGGATCAACTTCCGTGTTAAAAGTCCCGTGAGGAGCGATTACATCGATAAAATCTCCTTTTTTTAATGTATCATTCACATAAGAAGAAAATACTCCTCCATTGATTTTTTTTACAGCAACTTGCCATTTGCTCTCCATCGGCGAGGAACATAATGAATAGTTACGTCTGACTTCGTTTCCATCAACGGTTGCTTTTACTGTTAAGTGTTGTCCTTGTTTGTATTGAAATTCGCTTTGCAAAGCTTCAGGAATTTCTAATGTAATTACCGAACAGTCCTTTGTTTCTTTATAAATATCAGCGACTTTAAGACTATGAAATTTCGACATTTATTTACGTTATATTAAAACTAACGTTTGTTAGTTTGTTATGCAAATTTAATCATTATTTTAATAGTTGCTACGAAAACGATATAATTTATTTAAATCGCAACAGATTTTGTAGGAGGAGTAGGATTTAAATTAAACGATTCCGTTTAGTAAAACTTGAATCATATTGGATTTTAAAACTTGGGGATTGGGACTCTTTTTCTTTCCGTACCAAAGGTATAATGTGCGCAAAGTAGAAAGAGTGGAAAATATGATGACTTCGATATTTAAGTTTTTGATTTCTCGGTCTGCGATTCCCTTTTGGATTATAATTCGAAAATTATCTTCATATTCTTCCCGCATTTTTATAAAGTAAGTTAATTCATTTGCCGTTAAATGCATCCAATCGTTATTTAAACAAGCCAAGGCGTCAGCATTTCGGAGCGTAATATCGATATGCAATTGAATCACATTCTCTATTTTTTTAATAGCTGTAATTTCTGAATTAACGATTTCGTTCATCACGTTGGTGAACTCTTCCGCTATTTCAATAACTATTAAAACCAGAATTTCCTGTTTGGATTTGATATGGTTGTACAAACTTGCTGCTTTGATATCCATCGCTTGAGCAATGTCTCGCATGGTTACAGCACTATACCCTTTTTCTTTGAAAAGTTTAGCAGCTACATTGATGATTTCGGTCTTTCTATCAATTGGTTTCATGTTTTCAAATATAGAATTTATTTCAAATAAAAAAACCATCCGCCGAAACGAATGGTTTTAAAAAAAAACTAAAAAACTACTTACTTACCTTTTGATTACTTTAAAAGTTTGCAATTTATCATTTGCTAAAACTCTAATAATATAAGTACCTGCGGCATATCTAGACATGTCAACTCTAGTCTCATTTTCATTTAATACATTTGAGAAAATAGTTTGTCCAAGCATATTTACTACATCAATTTTAGACATTGTTGCTGTCGAAGAAATGGTTACTAAATCGATCACTGGATTTGGATACAGTTTAATATCATTGGATGCAAATTCTTCATTTCCTAAACAGGTACCTAGAGTCATTGTAACCGCAGTTCTGGTTGTACTTTCACATCCACTTATGGTTTGTGAAGCATAATAAATAGTTCCAGAAACTAATGCTGTACCATTTGGAACAACAGTCCCTCCAGTTGCTGCAGTATACCAAATAATACTTGGTCCAGATGGGATTACTACTATATTTCCAACTACTTCGCCTGCACAAAATGTTTGACTTGCCGTTGCAATTGGTGGCGAAGTACTCGATATAGATGCCGTAACTGCAAGTCGATTACTAGAACAAGTACCGTTTGAAGCTTCAACATAATAAGTTGTACTTGTGCTTATACTTGGAGTTGTAAAGCTATTTCCAGTTCCTAATAAAGTTCCACCTGTTGATGCAGTATACCAATTAAGAGTTCCTGAATCAGCCGTAGCATTTAATACTACTGTTCCTGGTCCGCAACGATTTCCACCTGTAGTAGAAAGAATACTTGGTATTGCTCCCGTTACTGTATAAACTACTGGAACACGATTTGAAGTACACGTTCCATTAGTAGTTTGCACATAGTATGTACTCGTAGATGGAAGATTGCAAATTGTTAAATTTGCACCCGTAAAATAAACCGTTCCACCAGAAGCAACAGTAAACCACTGAATAGTTCCTGAACTTGCCGTTGCAGATAATGTTGCACAGCCAGGTGTACAAGCACTAGCAGGTGTAGTTGATGTAATACTTGGTGAAGTATTTACCGTTGCCACGACTGGTACTCTTGGTGAAATACAACTTCCATTAACAGCTTCAACATAATAAGTTGTAGTCGTAGAAATACTTGGTGTTGTAAAACTGATAGTTGTCGCTAAAGATGTTCCACCAGTAGGTACACTATACCAGACTGTATTACCTGAACTTGCCGTTGCAGATAAAGTAACAGTTCCTGCATCACAACGTGAATTTGGAGTTGTAGAAGTAATAGTAGGCGTAACACTTGCTGTCGCAATTACTGCAGTTCTTGTAGATGTACAAGTTCCGTCATTAGCTTCAACATAATAAGTTGTAGTTGCTGCTATACTTGGTGTAGTAAAGCTTGTTCCTGTTCCTAAAATAGAACCACCAGTTGGAACATTGTACCAGTTTAAAACTCCAGCACTTGAAGTTGCTCCTAGAATTACTGTTCCAGTATCACATCTGCTTCCAGGTGTTGTTGTTAATATTACTGGAACTGTATTTACAGTTGCAATAACTGCAATTCTTGGTGATGATGTACATGTTCCGTTAGCAGCTTCAACATAATAAGTTGTAGTAATAGCAATACTTGGTGTCGTAAAACTATTGGTAGTTGCTAAAGCGGTTCCTCCAGAAGCATTTGCATACCAAACAGGCGTTCCAACACTTGATGTTGCTCCTAAAGTTACATTTCCAGAACCACAACGAGAATTTGGTGTTGTGTTAACTATTGTTGGAGATGTATTTACTGTTGCAATAACAGCTGTTCTACTTGAACTACAAATTCCATTTACAGTTTCTACATAATAGGTAGTTGTAGCTGAAATACTAGGAGTTATAAAACTTGTTCCTGTTCCAATAGCAGATCCACCAGTTGGGTTTGCATACCAACTTAATGTTCCAGCTGAAGCTGTTGCTCCTAAGGTTACTGTTCCAGCATCACAACGACTCGCTGGAGTTGTTGTTAAAACTGTTGGCGCAGCATTTACAGTTGCAATAACAGCCGTTCTAGGTGAAGAAATACAACTTCCAGTAGAAGCTTCAACATAAAAAGTCGTTGTTGTGCTAATACTTGGTGTTGTAAAGCTATTAGTAGTTGCTAAAGCAGTTCCTCCTGTTGGAGCACTATACCAAATAGTATTTCCTGCACTTGAAGTAGCACTTAAAACTACAGTACCTGTACCACAACGATTATTTGGAGAAGTTGAAGTTATACTTGGTGTAGTATTCACAGTTGCGATAACAGGAACTCTTACCGAAATACAAGATCCGTTAACCGCTTCCACATAATACGTCGTTGTAATCGAAATACTTGGAGTCGTAAAAGTCGTTCCTGTTCCTAGTACCGAACCATTTGTTGGTGTGCTGTACCAATTTAAAGTGCCACCACTTGCGCCCGCTGTAAGTACAACCGTACCTGCATCACAACGACTGTTCGGCGAGGTGGATGTAATACTTGGTGTTGTATTTATAGTTGCTGTCACTGTTGTTCTTGGAGAATTACACACACCTGAAGTTGTCTCAACATAATACGTTGTAGACGTTGTTAAACTTGGTGTTGTAAAACTAGTACCAGTGCCCACTAAGTTTCCTAAAGATGGTGCATCGTACCAATTTATGGTTCCGCTTGAGGCTGTTGCCTGCAAGGTTACTGATCCGGAATCACATCTACTCGCAGGAGTAGTTGAAGTTACACTAGGTACTGCATTAATAGTTGCAATAACAGGAGTTCTTGGAGAGGTACAAGTACCATTGGATACTTCAACATAGTAGGTTGTTGTAGCAGTAAGTCCAATTAAACTCAATGTTCCGCCTGTTGCCAATAGCGTTCCATTGGCTGGCAAATCATACCATCTTATTGTTCCTGAACTTGCTGTAGCTTGCAAAGCAAGATTACCTGTCCCGCAACGAACCGCTGGTGTCGTTCCAGTTAAAGAAGGCGTAGCATTTACTGTAGCAGTAACTGCTGTTCTACTTGAACTACAAACTCCATTTACCGTTTCAACATAATAAGTTGTTGTCGTTGAAATGCTTGGTGTTATAAAACTTGTTCCAGTTCCTAAAGCAGTTCCTCCAGTAGGGTTTGCATACCAACTTAATGTTCCTGTAGATGCAGTTGCTCCTAAAATTACTGTTCCTGTATCGCAACGACTCGCTGGCGTTGTTGTTTGTACCGTTGGATAAGCCGTCACTGTTATATAACCTGTTTGGGTTATGGTATTTGTACCGTTGAAATTGGCTGCTACTAGTGTTACTGCATAAGTTCCAGCAGTGTTATAGGTAATTACAGGATTTTGAACAATGGAACTGTTTGGTGTTCCGCCTGTAAATGTCCATGTCCAAGCCGATGGAATATTGGTAGACGTATCTGTAAATGTTACCGATTGACCTACACAAATGCTTGTTGCACTAGCAGTAAAACTAGCTACTGGCGGTTGAGTTGGACAAATTGGAGCCGTTATATCCATCGAATAGCCATCCCCGCTACCTCCAAAATAAGCATAAAACTGTGGTGGAAAAGCACAAACATTTACTTCAAATGTTTCTACTCCAGCCCCATCGTTATTTCCTCCCATGTAAGCAAAGAATGATGGTGGAATTCCACAAGCCGTTATGCTGGCTTCTTCTGTTGCTGCGCCATCAGCAGCTCCACCCATATAGGCAAACTGAAATGCTGCTGTTCCGCAGGTTGTTGTGCTAAATTCTTCGACACTTGAACCGTCATTAACTCCTCCAAAATACGCATAAAAATGCGGTGGAATTGAACAACTGGTTACACTTAACCCATTGATTGTTGCTCCGTTGGAGTTTCCTCCATTGTATTGAGCTAATGCGTTAAACTGTGTCAAAATAAATGTTAAGCAAACAACTAAATATATTTTTGTTGTTTTCATCTAATTTGATTTTTAAATTATTATAATTCATTGTATCACAAGTAAAATTTACTTGCAAATCAAATTGGATTACTATCTTACGCCACGTCCACCACAGTTATAAGCTCTAGCTGCATTTGTAGTACTTGCAGAAACTCTGTCCGATGTTCTAACATAAGTAACAGGACTAACATATTCTCCTCCTCTAAATCCCATTCCTGTTGCTGTGGATACCGAAGGCCAAGTAGCTTGATTGGCATCTCCAATAGCCGTTAATGTTCCATCACCTAATGTTCCGTTAAAAGTAACTCCGGAAGCATTTCCAACTGTTACTGCTCTTTCCCAAAGATTTCCACCCATTTCCATTGCGCCGTAATAAGCAGCACCAGCAGAAGACCTACCTGAAGTAGCTGTTGCAAAAACGCCTACTTTTAATGGTCCGTATGTCCCACTACCTGTTCCTATTGCTGCAGCACATCTACCGTTAACAACTGCATTTGCTACTTCTGTAGGCTGTAATCCATTTAAAACGGTAGTGCTGTAAAACAAATTAATAGTTGTATCTCCCCAAGGATATTCGCCTGCCACTCTTGGCATAATTCCACGGCATACTTTTTCAAACTCTAATTCGGACATTGGACGCAATGCTGACCAATCTAAATACGCGGCTAAATCTGCCCAGCTTAAATTTGACATGGCTACACTTTGACCATCATTAACATTATTGACAACACCCGCAGTTGCATCACATCCAAAAACAGCTGGAATTGCAGCATTATTTCCAGGAGTTTCAATTACAATTCCGTTTCGGTAAGCGTAACTACCATAAACGACATAAGTTCCCGCAGCACTTGTTGGATCGGAAGTAACTCTAGCTTGTTGTTGTGGAAATGTTAGTGAATTTAAAAACTCTACATATTGTAATTGTGAAATTTCATATTTCATACAGTAAAAAGAATTGTATCCCATTGGGAAAGTAGCAGGAACAGTTGGTCCACCACCACCAATAGTTGCCGAAGTAATTCCAGCCGATTGTGAAGTTGCGTTTACTGTAATACTATTAAATGTAGATGAACTTGTACCATCACCAATTTCGAAAGCAGCTTGTGGTACATTTACCATTTCAATTCCGAATACTTTATAGTTATACGTTCCGGCTGGAATGGTCATTCTTAATGTAATACTTGTAGCAGCAATGTTACCGCCACCAAGTGCGCTTCTTCTGATAAAAACACCTTTACCGTCTGAAGCAGGATCTACTTGTAATGGAGATGCAGCAGAGTGATCTCCTGCAACAGTACTTAGACCTGCGTGTGCCCATAAACGGGTGTTACAATCTTGGAATTTTACAAATACCCATACAGCATCCCAATTGGCTGGAGCTACATTCGCGTTCCAGCTATTTTCCCATGAAATATTAAAAGTAATGTTTGAACCCGAAACGGATGTTCCTGTAATCTCTACATTATTTGCTGAAGATGTTATCGCAAATAATAAAAATAATGCCGAAGCAATTTTCGAAAAATAATTTTTTGATTTCATTGTATTTATGTTTTAAAGTTATAAGACAAACTTAGGCTGCTATAAAACACAAAAAAATACGCATTTCTACGTATTTTTTACAATTGCAAAAACTTGATTTTCAAACTTTAAATCAATTTATTGTTTTTTGCTTTCTGAATGGCCTCCAATTTATTATGAACTTGGAGTTTTGTGTAAATGTTTTCGACATGTTTGCGAATGGTTCCGGCTGATAAAAAAAGATTTTCCGCAATTGCGTTGTATTTTAATCCTTTGCTTAATTGTTCTAAAACTTCTATTTCGCGAGCAGTTAAGTTGTATTCTTCTTTGTTTGGAATGTCTTCAAAAACTTCTGGATTGCGAAATAGTTTTAAGGTTTTTAAAGCAATTGATGGTGTCATAATAGCGCCTCCATTTAAGGTTTCAACAATAGCATTGTGAAGCTCATCTGGATTTAATTCTTTTAGTAAATAGCCGTCGGCTCCAGCTTTAATCGACTTGAAAATATTTTCATCATTATCAAAAACGGTAAGCATGATAATTTTAATTTGCGGGTATTTATTTTTAATGATTTCTGTCGCTTCAATACCATTCATTTTTGGCATTTCAATATCCATTAAAATGATATCGAGGTTGTGGTTTTTATCTAATTTTTCTAATAAATCCAGTCCATTATTGGCTTTGAATTTTACTTCAATTTCATGAAAAAAATCCAATTTATCTTGAATGGCTTTCTGCAAAAAAGTATTGTCGTCAACTATGGCAAGTTTTATCATGTTATCGCTTTTTAGAAAGTAAAATACTTATTGTTGTTCCTTTATTTGTTTCTGAATTGATTATTAAATTTCCGCCAATTTCGTCAATTCGCTTTCTCATATTAGTAAGTCCGTTTCCAAAATCAACTGTTTCCATATCAAATCCGTTTCCGTTGTCTTTAATTTCTATTTTAGTTTGATTTTTTTGATAGCTAACATTCACTTCAATCTCTTTTGCATCAGCATATTTAACAGCGTTATTCACTGCTTCTTGCATCGTTCGATAAAGATTAATTCCGATAATGGAAGAGAATTTTACTTTTTTTACATTCTCATCTACATTAAATTTAAAATTAATATCTTCTTTAGCGGATTTCGCTTTTTCAATAAAATTAAAAATTCGAGAACGCAAATCATCAAATGTAAATTCGTTGGTATTCATTGCCCAAATGGTATCGCGAAGTTCGATGATTGTTGATTTGGTAAAATCACTAATTTTTGAAAGTTGATTGTTAATTTTAGTATCGGTAATTTGATTTCCGAATTTTAAATTATCTACAGAAGAAATCACAAAAGTGAGTTGTGCGCCAATATTATCATGCAAATCGCGTGAAATCGATAAACGTTGTTCTTGCAATTTATTTTGCATTTCGATTTGTGCAATGGCATTTTTTAATTCGTGTTCTTGTTCTTGTTGTTTGATTTTTTGTTTTTGTTGTTTGTAAATTAAAAATCCAACAAAACTAATAAACAACGTCAATAAAGAAAGTCCAATTAAATAGGTGTTTTTTTGTTTTGCTTCGGCTTTTTGCTGAATTATTTGTTTTTCTTTCTTGGCAGTTTGGTATTTGGTTTCTAGTTCGATTGTTTTTTTTAAAATATCGGCGTCATTTAGTTTTTGACTTACATCCAGAAATTTAATTTGATAAAAAGCTACACTATCATTTTCTCTCAAATTGGAACAAACAGGAATTAATAATTTGTAAGTAGTAATTAAGTTTTCAGAATCATTTTGATTTTCGAAATATTTTTTTAATTGCAGTAATAAAACTTTAGAATCTTTAAATTTTTCTTCTCTATTTAAATTATCAATATCATTAAACTTTGCTTTATAGTCTAATATTTCAGAATTTAATTCTTTTCTATTTTGTTTGGATTCATCAAAGAGTTTTTTAGAATCTTCATATTTTTTTTGAGCGACTTTTATAACGCCAATATTGTTTAAGGCTTTTGAAAGAAATAGTTTATTACCCGTTTCGTTGCAAACAACTTTAGCTTTTTCATACATTTTCATAGCACGCAATGTGTCTTTTAGCCCTAAGTATATATTTCCTTCATTGATATACATAGGACAAAGCGTCTGTGTTGAATTAACATTCTCAAAATAAGCAATTGATTGCTTGCTATACAACAATGCTTTTTTGTAATCTTTTAAGTCCAATAGCAATCCAGACATAGCATTCTTTATATTGTTTTTGGCTTTATCATCATTGGTTTTATTAACATATTCTAATGCAATTAAATAATTTTTCATTGATAGTTCATACTTGCTCTCGGTAAAATATAACAACGCAATCCCTGAATAAGTTCTTGCTAAGCCAGGAATGTCATTTTTTGCTTTTCGTATTGCAAGTACATTTTTAAGGCATTTTAATGATTCGTCATAATCTCCTTTTTTTAAATAAACGGTACTAACATCGCCATATGCTTGTGCAATTAAAGTGGAGTCTCCTAACTTCAATGATTCTTTAATAGCTTTTTTACCATAAACCATTGCAGAATCTAATGAAACATTTGAATAAAACCATGTTAAATCCGAATAGATTGTTGTGGTTGTTTTAGCATCTGGATTGGCTTTCAAGTCTTTTTTTAAACCATCAATAATTTCTTGTGTATTTTGAGCAATACTGCCATTGGAAATTAAAATAATAAGCAAAAAAAGTAGTTTTTTCATGATATTAAATCAAAATGGTTAGCGTTGTTCCATTATTAATTTCCGTGTGAATCGTTAATTTTCCATTGATTTCTTCGATTCTTTTTTTCATGTTTTCCAAACCATTTCCAAAATCTACAGTCTGCAAATCAAAGCCTTTACCATCGTCTTTAATGCTGATATTAATTTGATTATTATCTTCAAAAACGTTGACTTCAATAGTTTTTGCCTCTGAATATTTCATCGCATTATTCACTGCTTCCTGAATGGTTCTGTAAATATTGATTCCCTTGATGGATGAGAGTTTAGTAGTAATCACCTTTTCATCAATAGTGAATAAAAAAGCAACATCTTCTTTTGCTGTTTTGGCTTTTTCGATAAAATTGAATATCCGCGAACGCAAATCCTCAAAAGTAAATTCACTGTTATTCATGGCCCAAATCGTATCGCGGAGTTCGATGATGGTCGATTTGGTAAAATCGCTAATTTTTGTCAGTTGATTGTTAATTTTGTTATCGCTAATTTGATTTCCGAATTTTAAATTGTCTACCGATGAAATAACAAAAGTGAGTTGTGCACCAATGTTATCGTGTAAATCGCGCGAGATCGACAAACGTTGTTCTTGCAATTGATTTTGTGATTCGATTGCTGCGATAGCCGATTTTAATTGAAACTCTTGCTCTTGCTGTTTGTTTTTTAATTTTTGTTGACGGTAAATTAGGAATCCGATAAAGCCAATAAATAAAGCTATTGCAGAAACTCCTAACAGTTTGTATTTGGCATTTTTTACATCAATTTCTTTTTGAAGCAATAGTTTTTCTTTCTTTTCCGTTTGATATTTGGCTTCTAATTCTTCTGTTTGTTTTAAGACATGAACATCTAACAATTTGTCTTTTAAAAAAGTATATTGATCAGTATAAAAAACTACACTGTCAGCGTTTTTTAAGTATGCGTGAGTTGTATTTAGCAATTTATAAGTCAGAATTAAATTTTCATTCGAATTTTGTTTTTCGAAAATATTTTTGATTTTAATTAAGATTTGTTGTGCTGGTAAATACTTTTTTTCGCTAATTAATTCTTTGGCTAATTTTAATTGTATACCAGCTTTATCAATATCAGAATTGAATTTTTTTTGAATTTTAGTTGATTTTGCATACAATTTTAAAGCATCTTTCGAGTTTTTTTGTTCCGATTTTACACTTCCAATGTTACTATAAGCAACCGAAATCCCTTTATTATTTCCTACTTGAGTACATGCTTTTAAACTTTTATCATAAAACTTGAGTGCATTAACGGTGTCTTTCATTTTGAGGTAAACATTTCCAATATTTAAACAAGAAACACACAATCCTTCCGGAAGACTATTTTCTTCTTCATATTTAAATTCTTCATTTAGATATTTTAATGCTTTTGGATAGTTCTTTAATTTCAACAAAACCAATCCAATATTTCCTTTTGTAATGTTTATGTTTTTTATGTCATTGGTGCTTTCAAAATATTGTAATGCTTCTAAAAAAGAACTCATAGCTTGCTTGTACTGAAATGTTCGTTCATATACATTGGCTAAATTATTATTGATTTTAGCTACCCCTTTGGCATCATTTCTTGCTTTTCTTATTTTATAGGAATTGAGATAGTTTATTTTGGAATTTTGAAAATTGCCTTTTGTGAAATATACTGCTCCAATATCGCTATAGACTTGAGACAACAAAGTGGAGTCTCCCAATTTTTTTGAGCACTCTAAAGCTTTTCCACCATACACCAATGCTGAATCAATTGAAACTTTTGAGTAATACCAAGTCAAATCAGAATAAATTGTTGCCTTTTTTTTAGCATCCGGATTGTTTCCTAAATCAACTTTTAAATTGTCGATAATTTGCTGAGCATTTTGAGCTTGAAATAGATATGAGAATAATAGTAAGGCAAGTAATAGTATTTTTCTAATCATTCGTTTGTATTTAATTCACTAAGTTAATTATTATTTCTATTCGAAATGATTTCTAAAAAAACTTTTTGAAGTACTACAACTTCATCTCCAAGTGATTTCATGTCTTTAGAATAATTCGAAGTGAACGCTGTAGAAATGGTGACTTTCTCGTTAAGAAGTTTTTGTTTGCTGTGGAGCGAAAAAATGATTTCTTGCAACTTTTGTATGTTTTCAGTATGTTGGTTTCGTAGATTATAATTATCCGTAAACAAATAAACAACGACAACAAGCAAAATCAATATAAGGACAACAAGTAGGTATATCATAAAAAAAGTATTAAATCAACTACAAATTTGAAGTAATACCTTATGAGAAACAATACGTAAAAATGCGTATTCTTAGCTGAATTGAATGTGTGGAAATTGTTGCTGTAGGTCGTGTATCTTCCGATGAATGTCGTCCAGAAATTTTTGATGACTTTTCGAATTCGGATGAAACGGCCGATGTGTCAAACCCTTTTGAATACTACAAACGGTTTCCATAATTGGATAACTATCTTCTGAAATGGCAGTTTCAAAGAAGCGTTCCCAAATATAATCGATCGCCATCTGACTTGGATGCAACATGTCGCTGGCATAAAAACGATAATCGCGCAGTTCGTCTATCAGTATTTCAAAGGACGGAAAATAATCAGCTATAACTTGATGAATAGCTGTAATTAGATGTGCTTTGCTCCGTTGATTTTCTATAAAACCGTCTTTGAGATGCCGCACCGGAGAAACCGTAAAAATGATGTTGCAGTTCGGATTTACTTTTCGAATACTATCGATAGTATTTTGTATGGATTTCTCAATGGTTGCAACCGACAAAATTACTTTTTCAAAATTACTTTGCGGTACTTTATGGCAATTGGCAACAACTTCGTTAGTGGTTTTTAATTGGTAGATCCACGAGGTTCCGTAAGTGATGATAATGTGTGTCGATTCGATTATTCGATGGTTGGATTGTTCGATTATTTGATTGAGTTGATTGAGAAATGCTGACTTATTCTCATGACTCAAATCGGAATGAACTTCGAAGCAATGCCAACGTTCGTTGTGAAAAAAAACATCGTTTTCGGTGAACTCTTGCTGGTTTATAATTCTCGAAACCAACTTCTCAATCGAAACCGGATTGAAGATAATTCCGAAAGGATTAACCGTATTTTGAAATTTAAAATACTCGAATTTTTCTCCCATATTTTCCGCGAAACACGAACCCAAAGAAACTATTTTAGATTCATAATCTATAGGATACTTCGATTTTGGAATGGAAATTTTGGTAGAGAAATTCATTAGTATTTATTTACTCGTTTCAAAAATACAAAATTAGTAATCAATTAACAGTCGGAATTCAATTGCGCTTATTTATTTAGTATTTTTGCATCGCTTTACAACAAAAAAATTGCGTTGTTTTTAATCACTTCTTTTCTATGAAATTACTATATTTTTACATAAAAAAACACAAACTTTTATTGTTCATTGCTTTAATAATGGCAGCAATAAATATTTGTTTTAGCTTATCGGATTCGGTTATTACCGGAAAATTAATGCAAGATTGTGGTGTTGGTATTGCCAAATACAAAGGCCGTGAAACCGATTTTATAAAATCGGTTGGTTTTTGGTTGATGCTTTCACTTGGTGCCGCGATGGTTTCGCGATTGACCAAAAATTTTCAGGATTATTTTACCAATATTGTCATTCAACGAACAGGAGCCGAAATGTACACTGACGGCATCAAAAAATCGTTAGATTTACCATATGAAGATTTCGAAGACCAACGCAGTGGTGAAACATTGAGTCGTTTACAAAAGGTCCGCACCGATTCTGAAAAACTCATTACACTTTCCATATCTTTAGTATTTCAAACCATAGTTGGATTTGTATTTGTAATCATTTACATCTCCCAAATAGATTACCGCATTGCTTTGATCTTTTTAGTTTCAGCACCGATTATTGCCGTTTTAAGTTCCTTTTTAGGGAAAAGAATCAAAGTAATTTCGAGACGAATTGTAACACAAACCAATTCGCTTGCAGGCTCGACCACCGAAAGTTTACGCAACATTGAGTTGGTGAAAAGTTTGGGATTAACCGAACAAGAAGAAGGACGACTCAACAGCAATACGCAAAAAATATTGAGTCTCGAATTGCAAAAAATTCGTTTCATACGAAGTTTGAGTTTTATACAAGGAACGACGGTTCACTTTTTAAGAACCTGTGTCATTTTTGCGTTGTATTACTTTTTATTTGGCGATAAAATTTTGGTGGGTGATTTATTGACGATGGTGTTTTTCACCTTCTTTATTTTTGGTCCGTTGCAGGAATTGAGTCAGTTTATCATCGTAAAAAACGAAACTAAAGTATCGATGGAAAATTTTGCAGCGTTGTTAGATGCCAAATCGGAATTCCGTCCAGCGAATCCAAAACACATTGGCGTTATCTCTTCTTTGCATTTTGCCAATGTTACTTTCAAACATAAAAGCGCAATGTATCCAGCGGTTGAAAATATTAATTTCGACATCAAGCAAGGCGAAACCGTGGCGTTTGTTGGACCTTCCGGATCGGGAAAAACGACTTTAGTCAAATTGTTAGTAGGATTGTATCCACCGGCAGAAGGCGAAGTATTGTACAATTCGATCAATTCGAATGCTGTTGATTTGGTCGATTTGAGAAAGCAACTCGGATTTGTAACGCAAGATGCGCAGTTGTTCTCAGGAACGATTAGAGAAAATTTACTGTTTGTAAAACCCGATGCTACCGATGAAGAATTGCACGATGTATTGCACAGAGCCAGTTGTGATACGTTACTCAACCGTGCCGAAAACGGATTGAGTTCTACGATTGGTGAAGGCGGAATAAAAGTCTCTGGTGGCGAAAAACAACGTTTGTCTATTGCGCGTGCGATATTGCGAAATCCGAATTTATTGATTTTTGACGAAGCAACTTCGGCATTGGATTCGATTACAGAAGAAGAAATTAACTCGACCATTCGTTCTATTTCGGACAAAAACAGAATTACGGTTTTAATTGCCCACCGACTTTCTACAATTATGCATGCTGATAAAATCTTTGTTTTAGAACAAGGAAAAATTATTGAGCAAGGCAGACACGACGAGTTACTCCTTGAAAAAGGCTTGTATTATGCGATGTGGAGACAGCAGATTGGGGAACGGAAGTAAGTTATTCTTAACTCTTAATTTTGTTGGTAGAAATATTGGTAATGAGAACTAACTATATCTTGTGTTATTGGATAATTAAAAGAATTATATGTCAACATTCCATTATTATTAGTATAAGAAACAAACGAAGGTTCCGTAGATGTATAAGTCACTGAAGTATTATTGTGAGAGTTGTTATATGTACCATATTCCCAATGTTTTATTTTATTATAACCAAGAATGTAATTAGCTGGAGCATTTTTATCATCATAAGTATAATAATTTGTTTTAGTAACATTATTCCCATTTACAATGACATAATCTTCTATTTTTTCAACGTCTCCGTTAGGAAACAAAAAGACTTTTTTACTTGCTGATTGAGTGTTTTGAGTTATAAGATTTCCTGAAAATAAAGTTAGATTAATAGTTCCATCAATGTTATAAATAAATTGGTGACGGATTCCATAATTGTTAGCATATTCTAAACCTATAATTTGAGTTATTTTCCCATTTAAATTATAGTCATAATTTTCGGTTGATTTTAATACATTATTTAGATATGATTCTAATTTGGTAATAAGTTCTCCTGTATAAGTATATTCTAATCTAATTCCATTTGACCCGACAATTCTTTCAATTTTGTTTCCATTATAAAAATAATCTGTAGTTACTATGTTAGAGCCGTTTGTTAATACAACTCTTTTCAAAATAGTTCCATTGGTTGTTAATTCTGGCTCACTTACACCAGAATCATCACTCGAACACGAATTTAACAACGGCAACAATACAAATAATAAAATGGCAAATTTTTTCATAATTCAAGTTTATCAAATTCATGTAAAGCAAAAAAAAAAAACGGAAAACAAAAATTTTTAGCTTCTTATTTTTAAATAAAATTGCTTTCTTACTACAAACCCTGTCAGAGTTTTGAACTCTGACAGGGTTTTCAATTCTATAAAATCTATTT
>JANNCY010000035.1:0-23275 GCA_031387085.1 Flavobacteriales bacterium
ATTAGGTAACTTACCTTGCGGAACCGGATTTGAATGGCAAGTACAACAGGTGTGTGGTCCTTCTTCAGGAACATTATCTGGGGTAAGTCCGTGGTCAGTTGGTGCAACTTTTAGCACTTTAGCATGTCCAAATCCATGTAGTGCTCCAACACAACTTTCAGTTACTGTTAGCTCACAAAATAGTGCTATTGTATCTTGGGCAATACCAAATACTTTAACGCATTACAATGTTCAATATCATGCAGATGGAAATCCAAATTGGATTGTTTTAAACAATGTAAGTTCTCCGTTAACCTTAACAGGATTGAATTGTGGAGCTGTTTATATCGTTCAAGTACAGCAAGTATGTAGTAACTCTGCGGGAACTGCTACTGTAAGTCCATGGTCTACCGTAACATTTACGACACCTTCCTGTTCAAATCCATGTGCAACACCAATAGAATTACATGCAACGAATATCAGTCAAACGGGTGCTGTTTTAAATTGGGGATTAAACACTGCAACTGGCAATGTATTTAATATCAGATATCACAGTGCAAATTCAACTGCTTGGATAACTTTAACGAATGTTACGATGCCATACCAATTAGGCAACTTACCTTGTGGAACTGGTTTTGAATGGCAAGTGCAGAGGGTTTGCTTTCCTACTACACCTCTAACAAATACAACACTAAGTCCATGGTCAGTTGGAAATACCTTTAGCACGTTGGCTTGTCCAAATCCATGTGCAACACCAATAGAATTACATGCAACGAATATCAGTCAAACGGGCGCTGTTTTAAATTGGGGATTAAACACTGCAACGGGTAATGCGTTTAATATCAGATACCACAGTGCAAATTCTGCTGCTTGGATAACTTTAACGAATGTTACAATGCCATATCATTTAGGTAATTTGCCTTGCGGAACTGGTTTTGAATGGCAAGTACAGAGGGTTTGCTTTACTACTACACCTCCAACAAATACAACTCTAAGTCCATGGTCAATTGGTAATACCTTTAGCACGTTGGCATGCCCAAATCCTTGTGCAACACCAATAGAATTACATGCAACGAATATCAGTCAAACGGGCGCTGTCCTTCTTTGGGGACCAACAACAGTATCGGGTAATGTATTTAACATTAGATATCATGCTGCGAATTCTACTGCTTGGGTTACTTTAAATAATGTGAGTATGCCACACCAATTAGGCAACCTACCTTGTGGCACTGGATTTGAATGGCAGGTGCAACAAATTTGTGGACCGGCTTCTGGAGCAACCTTGTCGTTAAGTCCATGGTCTGTAGGAGCGACTTTTAGCACGTTGGCATGTACAAATCCAAATCCATGTGTAGTTCCAGTTGGTTTATCAACAACGAATATCAATCAACATAGTGCGGTGCTGCATTGGGGATTAGTTTCTACTCCAGCTTCTAATTTATTTAATATCAGATACCACAGCGCAAATTCTACCGCTTGGATTGTCGTAAATAATGTTAGTTCGCCTTATCAATTAGGGAATTTAAGTTGTTCTTCTGGATATGTTTGGCAGGTACAAAGAATTTGTGCTACTGCATCAGGAACAAATTCTGAATTAAGTCCGTGGTCTGCGCCAATTACGTTTAGCACATCACCATGTGTAATTCCATGTGCTGCTCCAACTGAATTGACAGCAAATGATGTTACCCAAACAAGTGCAATTTTGCATTGGGGAGTAGTTCCGGGTGCGATTGCTTATATTGTTAGTTATAAAGCAGTCAATAACACATCCGCTTTCATTAATGTTACTTCTACTACGAACACTATAGCAATAATGGGATTGACGGCAAGTACATTATATACTTATCAAGTCAAAGCCATTTGTGCAAATGGAACAATTGCAACTAATTTAAGTCCGCTATCGTCACCTTACTTATTTTCAACGCCAGCAGCTTTAGTCATTTATCCTAATCCGGCAAACGAAGTATTAAGAATATCATATATGATAAATCAAGGATCGACTGTTACAATTCAATTGAGAGATAGTTTCGGTCAATTAATATCTTCAACAAACGAAGCTGCTGATGAAGGTTTGAATGAGTTTAGAATCAACACTATTGGAATTAGCGAAGGTATTTACTTGTTGACAGTAATTACGAATTCAGATAGCATCACATCAAAAGTGTACATCAAACACTAAATAAATTTATAAAGCAGTATTTAATCACTCGGAAAAAGCCATTTTTTCCGAGTGATTTTTTTTTAAAAGCAGCTTATTTAGATAAAAATCTACAATTATTTAATTCAAAAAAGTGTACTTTTGTATTCGATTTTTGAATCGTAAACCAAACATTAAAATATATGAATTCATTTGACGTAGTCATCATAGGTTCAGGTCCAGGCGGATATGTATCAGCCATTCGTTGTGCCCAATTGGGATTTAAAACAGCCATAATCGAAAAATATTCCACACTTGGTGGAACTTGTTTAAATGTGGGATGTATTCCATCAAAAGCATTATTAGCTTCTTCACATCATTATGAAGAATTGCAACATTTTGCCGATCACGGAATTGATGTTTCTGGAGAAGTAAAGATTAATTTAGAGAAAATGATTGCACGCAAGCAAGCTGTTGTAGATCAAACTTCTGGAGGAGTTAAATTCCTTATGGATAAAAATAAAATTACTGTTTTTGAAGGATTGGGTTCTTTTGTAGATGCTACTCATGTTGCTATTGCAAAAGCGGATGGAACATCCGAAACGATTGAAGGTAAAAACATCGTAATTGCAACAGGTTCAAAACCTTCGAATTTACCTTTTATTAAATTGGATAAAGAACGTATCATTACTTCTACAGAAGCGCTAAAATTAAAAGAAGTTCCAAAACATCTTGTAATTATTGGTGGTGGTGTAATCGGAATCGAATTAGGACAAGTATATCTTCGACTTGGTGCCCAAGTCTCGGTGGTAGAATTTTTAGACCGAATTATTCCAGGTATGGATGCCGGTTTATCAAAAGAATTGACCAAAGTATTGAAAAAACAAGGGATGAAGTTCTATACTTCCCACAAAGTGAAATCGGTTACCAAAAAAGGGAAAACAGTTACCGTTCAAGCTGACAATGCCAAAGGCGAAACGGTTTCTTTAGAAGGCGATTACTGTTTAGTAGCAGTTGGTCGTCGTCCTTACACTGATGGATTAAACGCCGATAATGCAGGAGTGAAGGTTACGGAAAGAGGAATGGTAGAAGTTAACGACCATTTGCAAACGAATGTTCCAAATATTTATGCGATTGGCGATGTGGTTCGTGGAGCAATGTTAGCTCACAAAGCAGAAGAAGAAGGAACTTTGGTTGCCGAAATTTTGGCTGGTCAAAAACCACATATCGATTATAATTTAATTCCGGGTGTAGTATATACTTGGCCAGAAGTTGCTGCTGTTGGAAAAACAGAAGAACAATTGAAAGAAGCAGGCGTTGCATACAAAGCAGGAAGTTTTCCATTTAAAGCTTTAGGAAGAGCTCGTGCTAGTGGTGATAACGACGGATTTGTAAAAATCCTAGCCGATGCTAAAACAGATGAGGTTTTGGGTGTTCACATGATTGGTGCCCGTTGTGCCGATTTAATTGCAGCAGCGGTATACGCAATGGAATTCAGAGCGAGTGCAGAAGATATCTCTAGAATGTCACACGCACATCCAACATTTGCAGAAGCTATTAAAGAAGCGGCTTTGGCTGCAACCGATAATAGACCATTACATATATAAAGCGTATCAAATGACATAAAAAAAACCTGTCTCGTTTTTTATGACGAGACAGGTTTTTTTATTTTTAAGCAGTAAACAAATGCTTATAACTGCTCCAATTCGCATAAATTAGAAACAAATTAGCCACTAAAACAAAAGCACCAATCGCTGCCTCTGATGGCGTTAAAAAGACTTGAATCAGAAAAATATTTACTGAAACAGGAAGTAATACTAACAAAAAAAGCTTCGTAAATTTTCCAACTAGTAAAGATAATCCAGCTATAAGTTCGATAGTTTTTACTAAAGGAAAGAGGTATTTAGTAGCCATGAATCCTCCCATAACTGTTGCCATATCGCCAGTAGGAACAGGTTGATCGCCAATTTTAAAGAAATAAGAAACCGATGCAAATACCATTAAAGCACCGAGCAGTATTCGAACAATAATACCAGCAATTTTCATAATTATATAGTTTTATAGGTTATATCTCAAAGATAAAAGATATTTGAAATAAAAAAACCACTGTAAATCAGTGGTTTATTAACAATGTTTTCAATACTTATTTCTTGTGTGTTTTTTTATAAACTAAGAATGCCAAGAATCCAATTAAAGCAAATGGCCATAGGACCATCAAAAAGGAAATGATTTCTTCCAAAATAAACCAACCTGTTTTTATACTGTCCCAAATTTGCAATCCAATATTCGGACGATACGCATTAACACTTTTTTCATTAGCAATGATTTCTTGTTTTGTAGTTTTATCTTGATAGATTAAAAGTGTTATAGTGCTGAAGTTTACTTGGTCTTGTAAACCTAAATTGGCTATTTTTTTCTCGTCGTTTTGTTCTTTTTTCGAAGCTAAGTTCTCTTCTGCATCAATAATCTGATTGAGTTTTTTTCCTTTAGTATCGATGTCTTTTGCAATTCTGTTTTCGGTAGTGTTGCTTCTTTTCTGGGATAAAGTATTAGAAAGTAGTTGAAGTGTCACATCATCGGATTTAATTACCCGGTAGTTTAAAAATCCGATTTGTTTTGCAATCGTTTTTATTATAGTGTCTAATTGTGTGTTAGGAACACGAATGGTCATGTTGTTTTCAACAGTGTATTTGGTGTTTATTAAAGTGCTGTCTGGACTTACTTTAGTTTGTTCTTCTTCAGTAATATTACTTTGTAGGTTAGTGTTGGTTACAAATCCTCCAAATTTTGTTGTGGCATCTTCAATAACGGTTGTCGATTGCGCTACATTTTTGACTTTGAATTTGATGTCGGCAGTTCTAACAAATTTTCTATTGCTGTTTTTGGGAGTTACAGCTGCCGAAGAGGAAACTACACTTATAGTATCGGTAGCTGATTCAGTTCTGTCAGACGTTGCATCTGCAGCGCTGTCTTTTTCTGCTTGTTTGCAGGACACGAGCGTAAGCGAACTGGCGAAGCAAATTGCAATGCCAATTAATAGCAATGCTAAAACGGGTTTAGTGTTTCTGTTCATAAAAATTTAATTTAAAGTGATTAATTAGATAATTGTTTTTAATGCTATGTTTTTAAGTATTTTTATTATCTATATCAGTAAATTTTTTAGTGAACAATTTCGTTTTTTCGGGAGAATAAAAACCGTGCCAAAATTTTTGAATTTGGTGTTTGAATCCAACAATTTTTTTATTGTACTTTTGAGGAGTAAAATCCGACTTCTTTGAGAACTATTAATTCCAAACACATCGACAATCCGATTGCATTTAAACAGCAGCTTTTGTTGTGGGCAAATCAATTTAGAGAAGTTGTTTTTTTAGATTCCAATCATTATCATAAACAATATTCCAATTATGATTGCATTTTTGCATTAGATGCGTTGACATCTATAAAAACCGACACTCATAATGCTTTTGAAGATTTGCATCAATACCAAAGTCAAACCAAAGATTGGCTTTTCGGCTATTTGGCATACGATTTAAAAAATGATGTGGAAGATTTAAAATCGAATAATTTTGATGGATTGCATTTTCCGGATTTGTTTTTCTTTCAACCTAAAAAGTTGTTTTTTTTGAAAGACAATCAATTGGAAATGCAGTATTTGCGAATGTGCGATGATGAAATGGAATCTGATCTTGAGGAAATTTATTCTTTTTCCGTATCTTCCAACTCCCAGTTTCCAGCTTCCATCTCAATACAGCAAAGAGTTTCTAAAGAAAATTACCTTTCCAAAGTCAACAAAATACTCGAGCACATTCATCGTGGTGCTATTTATGAAGCCAATTTTTGCATGGAATTTTATTCCGAAAATACCAAAATAGATACATTAGATATTTATCAAAAACTTAACGTAATTTCAGAACCACCATTTGCAGTTTATTTTAAAAATAAAAATCACTATTTACTTTCTGCTTCACCGGAACGGTATCTCAAAAAAGAAGGAACCAAAGTAATTTCGCAACCTATAAAAGGAACAGCACAACGTTTTTCTGATGTAACGTTAGATGAGCAATCAAAACAAGAGCTTTCCCAAAATCCAAAAGAGCGTTCCGAAAATATTATGATCGTCGATTTGGTTCGCAACGACTTGTCCAAAACAGCCATTAAAAATTCGATAGAAGTCGAAGAATTATGTAAAATCTACACGTTCAAACAGGTGCATCAAATGATTTCTACAGTGGTTTCTACAGTTGAACACACGACTTCGCCAACAGAAATCATCAAAACAACTTTCCCAATGGGAAGTATGACAGGAGCGCCTAAGATTTCGGTCATGCAAATTATAGAGGACATAGAAGTAACTAAACGTGGCTTGTATAGCGGAGCAGTGGGTTATTTCACTCCAAATGACGATTTCGATTTTAATGTGGTTATCCGAAGTATTCTATACAATTCAGAGAATAATTACCTTTCTTTTTCTGTCGGAAGTGCCATAACATCGCAATCCATTCCCGAAAAAGAATACGAAGAATGTTTGTTAAAAGCCAAAGCCATGTTTGAAGTACTCAAACAAAAATAAATTGCTATTTTTGACCATGCAAAAAAAATTTCAAAACCATATTCATCAGAATTTCCCATTTTTAATGAAAAGTCGATTTTTCATTGCTGTAAGTGGCGGAATTGACAGTATGGTATTAGTTCATTTGTTTCAAAATATTGGATTTCCATTTGCGATTTTGCATTGCAATTTCCAATTGAGAGGGAAGGAAAGTGATGGCGATATGGATTTTGTTCGGAATTATGCCGATAAATTTGAAATACCTTGGTCGATGGGACATTTTGATACAAAATCTTATGCCAAAGAAATGAAGGTTTCTACGCAAGTTGCAGCTCGTGAGTTGCGATATGATTGGTTTGATGAGCAACTAGCCGAAAAAGAGTTTGATTATCTTCTTACTGCGCATCATGCCGATGATAGCTTGGAAACTTTTATGATTAATTTATCAAGAGGTACTGGTCTTGATGGATTGTTAGGAATTCCAGCAACGAATGATGCCATTATTCGTCCGATGCTTATTTTTACCCGTGAAGAAATTGAATCGTATGCCAAAGAAAATGAAATTCAATGGCGAGAAGATTCGAGCAACGCTACGGATAATTACTTAAGAAATAAAATCCGTCATCATTTGGTTCCGGTTTTAAAACAGATTAATCCCAATTTTTCGGATTCTTTTCAAAATACAATTCAATATTTGCAACAATCCAAATCGATGGTTGATGACGCTGCAGGAATAGTATTTGCTCAAGTTTGTAAAAAAATAAAAGGCGAATATCATTTTGATATTGACAAATTAAAACAACTCGAAAATCCGAATGCCTATTTGTTTCATTGGTTGCAAGGTTTCGGATTTACAGCTTGGGATGATATATATAATTTAGTTGATTCACAATCAGGAAAACAAGTTTATTCGGAAACACATGTTGTATTAAAAGACAGGAAATTTCTAATTCTG
This sequence comes from Flavobacteriales bacterium, assembly GCA_031387085.1. Lineage (GTDB taxonomy): Bacteria > Bacteroidota > Bacteroidia > Flavobacteriales > Flavobacteriaceae > Flavobacterium. Next base: position 7,621 of record JANNCY010000035.1, read on the forward strand.
TCATTAAAAAATAAGGAAAGTAGTGAATCGTTTTTAATCTATAAATCGGATTTACAAGTTAATTTTCCCTTAAAATTTGAGTTTTGTAATGTAACAGACATTTCAGAAGTAAATTCTAATTGTATATTTGTCGACGAAGAAAAGTTACAATTTCCTTTGGTCTTAAGAAAATGGGAGCAAGGCGATTATTTTTATCCTCTCGGAATGATTGGAAAAAAGAAGTTGAGTAAATATTTTAAAGACGAAAAATTTTCTTTAATAGATAAATTAAATGCATGGCTTTTATGTTCTGATAATCAAATTATTTGGGTTGTTGGAAAAAGACAAGACAATCGTTTTATCAAAACTGAAAACACCAAATTATTATTACAAATTAAGTATACCTAAATGAAAAAAATACCATACCTACTGATTGTTTTTTTGATGGTAACCAATTTATCAGCTCAGATAATTGAACCGGTAAAATGGAAATCTAAAGTTGAAAAGTTAAGCGAAACCGAGTTCAATTTAGTTCTTAACGGAACTATTGACAAGGATTGGCACGTTTATTCTCAGTTCACTCCAGAAGATGGTCCACTTCCGATGGTGTTGACATTTAAAGACCAAAAAAGCAACTTCAACTTGGTTGGAAAAGCACAGGAAAGTCCGTATAAAAAGCAATTTGACGATGTTTTTGGAGTTGATGAATATTATTTTGAACACAATGTTACGGTTACTCAGAAAGTAAAAATTGTGAATTCAAAAACAACAAAAATCAAATTAAATTTAGAATATCAGGTTTGTAAAACCTCGTGTATTAATGAAGTTAAAGATTTTGTGTTTGAAATCCCTGCGGTTTCTAGTCTTGTTGTTGTACCTGTCGATACCGTTAAAACCAATGATAACCATGTATTTTCAACACCTGTAGATACTTCCCGAGTAGAAGCTAGTATAGCACAAGCGGCACCAGAAGTTCATAAATCCGTAAAAGACGAAAAAGGATTGTGGACGATTTTCTTTTTGGCATTTCTTGGCGGATTGGCTGCATTGTTAACGCCTTGTGTATTTCCAATGATACCAATGACAGTAAGTTTTTTTACAAAACAAAGCGGAACCAGAAAAAAAGGGATTGCAAATGCAGTTTTTTATGGTCTTTCAATTATTGTTATTTATGTAGTAGTAGGATTATTAATTACAGGTGTTTTTGGAGCTGAGGCATTGAACGCTCTATCCACGAGTGTTATTTTTAATATTTGTTTCTTTATTATATTAGTGTTTTTTGCCATTTCGTTTTTAGGCGGCTTTGAAATTGTATTGCCAAATTCATGGGCGAATGCTGTTGATAAAAAATCAAGTAAATCGGGTGTTATCGGCATCTTCTTTATGGCTTTAGCTTTGGCGATTGTTTCTTTCTCATGTACCGGACCTATTGTTGGGACACTTCTGGTTGAATCGGCTTCTAAAGGTGGAATTGCTCCAATTGTCGGAATGTTAGGATTCTCTTCTGCCATAGCGTTACCATTTATGTTATTTGCTTTATTCCCCGCTTGGATGCAGTCGTTACCTAAATCGGGTGGATGGTTGAATACAGTTAAGGTCTCACTGGGATTTTTAGAATTGGCTTTTGCATTTAAATTTTTATCAAATGCCGATTTAGTACTGCAATTGCACATGTTGGAAAGGGAGGTTTTCCTTGCCATATGGATTGCCGTCTTCGGAGCTTGGGCGATTTATTTATTCGGAAAAATTTCACTTCCTCATGACAGTACATTATCGCATATTTCTGTTGGACGATTATTGTTGGCATTGTTGGTAACCTCTTTCACCATCTATATGATTCCGGGACTCTTTGGTGCACCATTAAAGTTAATTAGCGCATTTCCACCACCGCAAACTTATAGTGAAAGTCCGTTAGGTTTTGGAGGTTCCAATGCAACAACTTTAAAGTCGGATTTACCTGAAGGTGCAAAAGTAGGTGAACACGGTATACTTACTTTTACAGATTACAAAAAAGGGCTGGAATATGCTAAAACGGTAAATAAACCAGTAATGCTCGATTTTACTGGATTTGCCTGTGTAAATTGTCGTAAAATGGAAATCAATGTTTGGTCGGACGATAAGGTTTTGAATATCCTCAAAAATGATGTTGTATTAATTTCACTATATGTGGATGACAAACGCGATTTACCAAAAAGCGAACAGTATGTTTCAAAAGAAACAGGTAGAGAAGTTGTAACTATAGGGAATAAATGGTCTGATTTTATAATTACAAGATATAAAACCAATACGCAACCTTACTATGTCTTAATTGATTTGAATGAAAAGAATTTGAATGATCCCATAAGTTACACACCAGATATTGAGGAATATGCTACTTGGCTTAGTCAAGGTATTTCCAAATTCAAAAATTAAAATGAATCCCTTCATCTGAAGGGATTTTTTTTAATCTGAAGTTTCCAAAATAAATATTTCTTCCACGGGTTTCTCAAAATACCGCGCCAATTTTAACGCTAAAACTGTCGACGGAACGTATTTTCCTTTTTCCATAGCGTTTATCGTTTGGCGACTGACGGAAATTTGTTTGGCTAGATCTTCTTGCGAAATATTCTTAATAGCACGCAAGACTTTTAAATTATTCGTCATCGCTACTTGTATTTAATTTGTAAATCATGTAATGAAAGCGAATAATAAAGAAGAAAAGCAGCGTAAACATATTGTAAAACAACACATTTAGGTACGGCATTCCGTATAAGAAAATGGTAAAGAACACAATCAATCCGTAGTTTAAATACGTCGACCAAACCAAACTTTCATACCGTATTTTGGAAATGTATTCGTCTTCGTTTTTTAGTTTGGAAAAACAAATCAGAATACCACCAATGATTAAACCAACAGTCAGCAATTCATCCGATATACTGTTTTGTATAAAGCTAAAGAAATGCGACTTCCCTCCAAAAGTATCTTGATATAATGCAAGCACTTTTACATTTAGATAATTATCCAAATTAAGATTTAATACAATGGCAAGTAATTGTACAACTAAACTTGGAACAAACAAAATCCAACCAATTAGTTTGTACTTGTTTGGAAATAAAAAATGTGTTTTCATAAGTAATGGTTTTAAAATTCAATTCAAATGTAAAGTTTATTTTACATATAGACAAATAAAATTTACAAAAAGTTTGCTTTATTTTACATTTTGCATTTTTTTTAATGGTTTTGAATGGAGCTATTTCTAAAACTTTTATATATTTACATTTGTAAAAGCCATTTAATAAAAGTAAAAGCCATGTTAGTTAAAGTATTTGGAAGCGCCGTCTTTGGCGTTGAAGCCACCACAATAACAGTTGAAGTTAATATCGATAAAGGAGTAGGTTATCACCTCGTCGGTTTGCCCGATAACGCCATTAAAGAGAGTAGTTACCGAATAGCCGCCGCTTTAAAAAATAATGGCTATCAACTTCCTGTAAAAAAAATCACCATCAATTTGGCACCTGCCGATTTACGCAAAGAAGGTTCTGCTTACGATGTTACGCTGGCAATTGGAATTTTAATTGCATCTGAGCAAATAAATGCTGATGAAGTGGCCCAATACATTATCATGGGCGAATTGTCTCTCGATGGCGGTTTACAACCGATAAAGGGTGCATTATCCATTGCTATAAAAGCCAAAGAAGAAGGTTTTAAAGGTTTTTTTCTTCCGATTCAAAATGTAAAAGAAGCAGCTATTGTAAGCGGACTTGATGTATACGGAATTGAAAATGTTACTGAAATCATTGATTTTTTCAATGGAAATTCTAATTTGCAACCTACTGTAATAAATACCCAACTCGAGTTTAATAAAACGCTAGATTATCCTGAATTTGATTTTTCGGATGTCAAAGGGCAAGAGAGCATCAAACGTTGTATGGAAATTGCGGCTGCCGGAGGCCACAACATTATATTAATTGGTCCGCCTGGCTCAGGAAAAACAATGCTTGCCAAACGATTGCCAAGTATTTTACCACCAATGACTTTAAAGGAAGCTTTAGAAACCACAAAAATTCATTCTGTTGCAGGGAAAATTAAAGACGCCGGATTAATGAGTCAACGGCCATTTCGTGCGCCACATCATACTGCATCGTCGGTTGCTTTAGTTGGAGGAGGAAGTTATCCGCAACCAGGAGAAATTTCACTGTCGCACAATGGTGTTTTATTTTTGGATGAATTACCGGAATTTAAACGCGAAGTGCTGGAAGTGATGCGACAACCTTTAGAAGATAGAGAAGTAACGATTTCTAGAGCCAAATTCACCATTACTTATCCATCTTCGTTTATGTTGGTGGCGAGCATGAATCCGAGTCCGAGTGGCTATTTTAATGATTCCGATGCGCCACAGCGTTCCTCGTCTGTTGAAATGCAACGTTATTTAAGTAAAATTTCAGGACCACTATTAGACCGAATTGACATTCATATTGAAGTGACTCCCGTTCCGTTTGATAAATTGACCGAAACTCGAAAAGCCGAAAGCAGCATTGCTATTCGGGAAAGAGTTACAGCAGCAAGAGTTATTCAATCGAAACGATTTGAAGCATTTGATACGATTCATTACAACGCTCAAATGAGTTCCAATCAAATTAGAGAGTATTGTGCTTTGGATGAATCGTCTTTGCAATTGTTAAAAACGGCGATGGAAAAATTGAATCTTTCGGCAAGAGCTTTTGACAGAATTCTAAAAGTTGCCCGAACTATTGCCGATTTAGAAAATGCCGAAGTTGTTGTTTCCAATCATATTGCTGAAGCGATACAATATAGAAGTTTGGATAGGGAAGGATGGTTGGGTTAATTAGTTTGCAGTATTCGGTTGCAGTTGACAGTAACTGAAAACTGGGACTGAGATTGAAAACTTTTTAATTAATCTAATAACGCTGAAAACGTGTCTCCTTGTTTTATATCTCCGGAATTAAATCCTTTTTTGAACCAATACATACGTTGTTCGGAAGTTCCGTGTGTAAACGTATCGGGTTCGACATGTCCTTGCATTTTGCCTTGAATGGCGTCGTCACCAACTGCATTTGCGGCACTTAAAGCTTCTTCAATATCGCCAACTTCTAAATATTTCTGATTGTATTTTGCCCAAACACCAGCGTAAAAATCGGCTTGAAGTTCTAAACAAACGGATAATTTATTGGCTTCTGCTTCACTTTTATTTTGTTGCAGTTGACGCACTTTTGCAGAAGTTCCGAGAAGTGTTTGAATGTGATGTCCCACTTCATGAGCGATGACGTAAGCAATAGCAAAATCACCACCTTCGGCACCAAAACGGGTTTTTAATTCTTCGAAAAAATGCAAATCGATGTACACTTTTTTATCACCAGGACAATAAAATGGTCCCGAAGCTGCTGTTGCACTTCCACAAGCGGTTTCAACAGCATCAGAGAAAAGCACCATTTTGGGTTGTTCGTATTCGCTATTGTTTTCTTGAAAAATTTGTCCCCAAGTATCTTCGGTGTAGGCAAAAATAGTTTTTGAAAAATCGCCTATTTCTTTTTCTTCGGGAGTTAATTCACGTTGTTCTCCAGATTGTTCGGTTTGTTGTCCCTGATTCAATTGCTCCAACACGGGTGTTAGCATTTTCGCATTTTCACCTCCAAACATATTTACCAACACTATAATAATTCCGATTATACCACCACCAAGAAGGGTTTTTCCACCACCAGACATTCCTCTTCTGTCTTCTACATTTTCACTTTGACGATTGCCTATCCATTTCATAATTGGTTATTTTAAGTTTTTATATTTTTTGATTAATCCATTTTAAAATTATGTTTTCTAAAACTTCTTTCACAATTGGTTTTGAAGCATAATCATTCATTCCGGCTTTTAAACATATGTCTTTTTCACCCAAAACAGTTCCTGCAGTTAAAGCAATAATCGGAGTATGTTTTCCGGAAATTAATTTTCTGATTTCGGCTGTAGCTTCGTATCCATTCATAATTGGCATTTGAATATCCATTAAAATCAAATCTGGTTTTATTATTTCAAAATTAGCAACAGCTATTTTGCCATTTTCAGCTTCATAAATTGAAACATTAGGCACAATCTGTTTTACTAATGTCTTTGCTAATAACATGTTTATTTTATTGTCTTCTACTAAAAGAATTTTATAATTTTCTTGCCCATAATTAAATTTAGCATTGGTAACTTTTGGAGTAATAAGAGATTCGTTTTTAACTTCTTCATTATTTTCATTGGAAGATTTAAGCAATATGTCAAAGTAAAACTCACTACCTTTATTAAAATCACTTTTTAATTGTAATTTACTATTCATGAGTTGAAGTAATTTGTTTGATATTGTTAGTCCGAGTCCTGTTCCTCCATATTTTCTTGTAGTTGAATTATCGCCTTGTGAAAACGCTTCAAATATTTTTTCTTGGTATTCTTTTTCAATTCCAATCCCAGTATCAAAAATTGAAAATCGAATTATAAAACGATCAGTATCTATTTTTTTTACTACCGAAATAGCCAATTGAACAATTCCTTTTTCGGTGAATTTGACAGAATTACTCAAAAGATTCATTAGTATTTGCCGAATTCTTAAGCTATCAAGGTCAAGAAATTTAGGAACATCGTCGTTAATATTTAATTTAAGATCTATATTTTTACTATTAGAATCATATTTAAGCAATTCAATTATCTGGGAACTCAATTCAATTATATTGTATTTATTAACTTCTAATTCAAATTTACCAGATTCAATCTTAGAAAAATCAAGAATATCATTAATTAAACCCATTAATGAATGAGCCGATTCATTGATGGTATTCATGTAATTTTTTTGAATGTTATCTAAATTCGTATTTTTAAGCAAATCTGTAAATCCAATAATACCATTTAAAGGAGTTCTAATTTCGTGGCTCATATTAGCCAAAAATTCCGACTTAGCTTTATTAGCAGTTTCTGCATAATTTTTGGCTTCAATAGCTTTTTCTGCTTCAATTCGTTGTGTTATGTCGATAAAAATACCAACTATATATTCTATTTTTCCTTCTTTAAAAATTGGTTCTCCAAATTCTTCTACCCATATGTTTTGTCCGTCTTTATGAATTATTCTATAGATTAAATGGATTTTTTGTTTTTCTTTGAATAAAACTATCGCCTTATTTAGTACAATTTTTAAATCATCGGGATGAACGATGTCTAAGTAGTAAATTTTATTTTGAAGGAAATCAGATTTTGGATAACCTGTAAGTCTTTCAATTTCATCATTTAAATAAATTTTTGACCATTTATCGTCATATTTACTCATGTGAACAGTTCCTGGAATATTATTAGCGAGCAATCTAAATTTATCTTCGCTTTCTTGAATAATCGTTTCGTTTAAATTACGTTCTATCGCAGATGAGATATTATTAGCTAAAGTAAGTAAAGTTGTAATTTCGTCATTTGTCCATTCTCTTTCATTTACGGTATCATCAAAAACGATAAATCCATAAAAACTATCTTTGACATGAATTGGTAAGAATAATATTGATTTTGAATTTAAAGAAGCTAAAAATTCTCTTGTAATTTTATCTTTTATATTTTTTATTAGAGAAAAATAAGGTTTATTTAATTTAAGCTGTTCAATTACTTCATATACTTGATTAATTTTTACAGTTTGTAGTAATGGATTTATTGGAGTAATAGAATTTTTTTCACTTGTCCAGCGATAGTTTTGTTCTACAGATTTATCCATTTCATTGTAGATAAAAAAAGACATTCTTTCTGTTTTTATTACTTTTCCAATAGCATCAATTATTCCTTCAAATATTTCAGAATTATTTTTACTTATTAATACTTTATCTGTAATCTTCGTTATTACGCTTAAAATTTCGCTTTTATATGACAGTTGTTTTTCGGCTTCGATTCTTTGATTGGTTTCTATGGCAATAGCAATATAATCGCTTATAGAACGGGCAAAACTAGCATCTTCGGTATCCCATTCTTTAATTTTTGTAGTTGATTCTAAACATAATATTCCATTTAATTTTCCATTTAAATAAATGGGAGTGTCAAGCATTGAAACAATCTTATTTTTAAAAAAATAATCTTTCCAAAATTCTTCAGTTTCTTTACTTTTAAAAACGTCTGAAGCAATAATTTGATTATCATTTTCAATAGCCTTAAAATAGTTTGGATTTGTTAATTTAGAAAGAACAAATCCTTTTTCAAATTGATTTTTATTGGCGATATATAAATTTTCACATATAATTTTTTCTGAATAATATTTCCAATAACTTACTCTATTAATATCAATTTCTAATGCTGTAATTTTCAGAATGTTTTCTAAAAAAAAGTCAAAGTTTTTTTGAGTAGAAAAACTTTGCAATGAGAGTTTTTTAATTATTTCATTATAACGATGGACTTTTTTTAATCGTTTTTGGTTTTGAATTTCGTTATTTTTTAATTGTGTAATATCTCTAGCAATAACAGTAAATCCGATGACTTTATTAGTGCTATTTCTTTTAACAGCTGCGTTTTGCGATAACCAAATGGTTTCTTCATTTTTATTGATAACTGGAAAAACGAGTGTTGTAAAAATATTTCTATTATCTAAATTTTTGAAGTAAAAATCGGTAACTGTTTCTTTGTAATCTTTTCTAATGAAATAAGAAAAATGTTGATTGAGCATTTCTTCGTGACTATAACCCATTATCACTTCTGCATACTTATTAATAAAAGCAAAATTACCTTTAATGTCTATTTCATAAATGATGTCGGTTGCGTTTTCTATTAGGTTTTGAAATTGGTTTTGAATTTGTATTTGTTCTGTTACATCATGACCGATGCCAATAATCAAGTCATTAAATAACTTTTTATCTTTCCATTGAATGTACTTATATTCGCCATTTTTACATTTTAATCGTCTAACATGTAGTCGATTATCAATAAAACTGTCATGGTATGCTTCGCCAACAAAATCGGGATCTTCAGTTAATATCCAAAACTGTAAACCCATTACTTCTTCAGGAGAATATCCTAAATACTCTTGTACTTGTTCACTACAAAATAAGACTTCACCTTTTTTATTTGTTGCAATAGTTAGTGAGTTTCCTTTGTTTACAATTTCATTGTTAAAGGCGAGTTTATTTTTGGTTTCGATTATAGCAAAATGTCTTGCTAAATGAATTGCAATGGTTAGTAAAAAAGAATTAAAAAGAATAATTATTAATTTTTTTGGAATAATATCTGCATTATAAAGCACTATTGTTAATGATAAAACAAGAACAATAAATACTAAATATTGTTTAATTCCTTTGAAAACAAAATAGGATAGAAAAAAGGCAACTATTAATCCAATATAAGAAACCAATTCAAACGGTTTGAATAAAATATTATGAATAATAAATAAAAAATAAGAAGTAAAGCAAATAAGAAAAATATAATTCAAGTTTTTTGAAATTGTTTTTGAGATGGATGCCAATAAATAAATCCCAATAAATAATCCACCAACAATAGAATTTATAAGTAATAAACTATGTGCTCTAACTTTAAATATTTCATAAATTAATTCCATTATTGGAAGCATTATTCCAAGAAAAAGAAAATATAAATCGAACTGTTGTTCGTTAGAGTCTAAACTAGATGAATTGGTTTTTATATTAAATTTAATATTGGATAACTTTTTTAAAATAGAGTAGATTAGGATACTAATTAATAGTAAAACGATTACTATTTTACTGCTGTTTTTATAAAAAAAATCAATATTAAAAAGGGTTTCAAGATGTAAAAAAAGCGCAAAAATCACTTTGCTTTTTAGAGGCAAAAGCAAAGTGATTTGAGTACTAATGTTTAGGATGAATTTCAATTATTTATTGTTAGTGAATTAAAAACTATTCTTGATTTTGACCAATCTCATCTAATTCAGTTTGTTCTGTAAAAGGAATTATTGCAGCATAAATGGTATAATACATACTATATATAAAGGGAATTGTAAAAAATATTCCGATACATAAACCAAAAATTCCCAAACAAGCTAGTATGATGGAAACGATAAGTAAGCCCAATAAAATTAAAGGTTGTTTTAAAACTAATTTGGCACTTGTTGTAATAGCATCTATAGCTTTTAAATCTGAAAAAATAATCAGAGGAATGGTTAAAAAAGTAAGAAAAGAGATGGTAAATGTGATTAGTAATCCGACAACTTTAATTCCAAAATACTCAAATATACTATTAAGTCCAGTACCAAAAAAAGCAATAACCACTGCCGCTGTAAACAATTCTTTAAAGTATTTTGATTTATAAAAGCTAAAAATAGTACCCAAACCAAACTCTTTATTTTTGTCAGCTAAATAAGCCATATTAATAAATCCAGCACTAATCGGACTCATAATTCCAGCCATGATAACCGAAAATAGTAATAAATAGAGTAAACTGGTTCCAGTCATTACTTCTGGATTGATACTCGATAGCGATTTCAGTACATCGGAAAATCCATATACGGCGCCAAAAATTCCTGCATATACTGCAATCATTACAATACCGATAAGAATCATTCCAACACCACCAATTCCGGCGATCAATTTAAAGTTATTAAATGCTTTTTCGAGAACGGTTCCGAATTCGAGTGAATATCCCTCTTTACAAATTTTTTCTACTTTAGAATTGTTGTTGCTCATAGTTTATAGTTTTAAGTTTATAGCCAATTTATAATTTTTTTTAGCAATCGCAATTTATTTTTATACGGTGCATAACGCAATGGAATGTCTAACCAATTGGCTTTTTTTACGACACTTTTCTTATGTGAAAAAGTATCAAAGCTATATTTTCCATGATAGGCACCCATTCCACTATGTCCAACGCCACCAAATGGTAGTCGATGATTTCCGAAATGCACTACTGTATCATTAATGCATCCTCCACCAAAAGAATAGTTTTTAATTACAAGATTGGTAAATTCTTTATTCTTCGAAAATAAGTAAAAAGATAATGGCTTTTCAAATTTAGCAATACAATTTTTTATATCTAATTGCGAATGATATGAAATGATCGGTAATAATGGTCCGAAAATCTCTTCTTGCATGAGTTTGCAATCAAAGTTTGGCTCATCAATAAGTGTTGGCGCCACATAAAATGAATTTTCATTCGATTGACCTCCCGATAGAATTTTCTGATTTTCGAGTAAACTAATTTGTCGTAACCAATTTTTATGATTGATAATTCGGGCAAAATCGTTTGACATTTCCGGATTTTCACCAAAAGCATTTTGTATTTCCAAATTTAAAAAATTAACCAGTTGCTTTTTAATTGTATGATGAACAAGGAGATAATCGGGAGCCACACAAGTCTGACCAGCATTCATCATTTTCCCCCAAACAATACGTTTGGCTGCCAGTCTTAGATTGGCAGTTTCGTCAACGATACACGGATTTTTACCACCAAGCTCAAGAGTAACCGGAGTTAAATTCTCGACAGCGATTTTGGCGATGAGTTTTCCAACAGCAACACTTCCGGTAAAAAAGATATAATCCCAACGTTTCGTTAGTAATTTTTCAGATACTTCGATGCCACCTTCAACAACTTCGACATGGTTTTTATCAAAAACTTCGGTAATAATTTTAGAAATTAAAGCCGAAGTATGTGGTGAAAGCTCCGATGGTTTTAACGTGACTTTATTACCCGCAGCGACGGCACCAATTAGCGGACAAATCGCCAATTGAAAAGGATAATTCCACGGAGCAATGATTAAGACATTTCCATAAGGTTCACTGTAAATAAAATCGGAAGAAGGAAAATTCAGTAGTGAAGGCCAGACTTTTTTTGGTTTTGCCCACGAATTTAGATTATTGATTGTTGTTTTTAATTCGTTATAAACAATATTGGTTTCGGTTAAAACGGATTCTAATTCGGGTTTCTTAAAGTCGGAATGCAAAGCAGAAATAATGGCATCTTCGTACTTTTTTATGCAATTGTAGAGTTTATTTAAACACGCTTTTCTGTACTTTATATCTGTTTTATAGTGCATATATTCCGTTGCATTAAATGAATCAAAAGTAAAGTTACGTTTTTTAAATGGATTTCCAAATGGCATCCGATGGAGTAGGAGCAATGAATGTCATCAGTTCTTTAGTTACAGGATGAAGAAACGTTAACTTCCGCGCATGTAGGTGTATACCGCCATCGGGATTGCTTCGGTCGAAACCGTACTTTAAATCGCCTTTAATCGGACAACCAATAGCCGAAAGTTGTGCCCGAATTTGATGATGACGCCCTGTGTGCAGGTTGATTTCCAACGCAAAATAGTTATCGAGTGTTGCAATTATTTTGTAATCTAAACTGGCTTTTTTGCTGTCGGTAACTTCTTTTAAGTGCGCTTTGGAAGTATTGTTTTTTTCGTTTCTTTTGAGAAAATGAACTAATGTATCTTCGCTTTTTGGAGGTTTATTTTTCACGACTGCCCAATACGTTTTTTGCGTTTCGCGATTGCTAAAAAGTTCATTCAATCGCGATAATGCTTTGGAGGTTTTGGCAAAAACAACTATGCCGGTTGTAGGTCTATCTAACCTATGAACCACTCCAAGAAAAACTTCACCAGGTTTGTTATATTTTTCTTTAAGGTATTCTTTTACAATCTCTGAAAGTGGTTTATCGCCCGTTTTATCACCTTGCACAATATCTCCAACACGTTTATTAATCACTATGATGTGATTGTCTTCGTGAAGGATTTGGAGGTTTTTGTTGTTAGAGATAGTTTTCAAAATCGATTGTTGGATTATTGGATTGTTGGATTTTTCGACTATTTAAGAGAGGAACGGAATCGAGAGGACATTTTTATTATTCTATCCAGAGTTGAAAGTGATTCTTCTAACTTTTCCAGATTAATATACCCTAAATCTGAGGCAATTAATAACTGTGTTTCGATTTCATACATTGAACCAATTGCGATTTCAAGAAATCTTGAAAAATCTTTGTTACTGCTTCTAGAACAACCTTCAGCTATATTTGAAGGTACGGAAACTGCCGCTCTACGAAGTTGATTTGTCAGTCCAAATTTTTCATGTTCAGGAAAACCCGTGGTAGTAATGTAGATTTCCGAACAAAATTTTCGGCTGACTTTCCACATATCCAAATCTTTAAATCTGTGCATATAAAATATTTTTGGCGTTTAACTTATAGTTTTAATCGAATAATCGAACAATCCAATAATCGAAAAGTCGAAAAGTCGAACTTCAATACTAATACTGTTCATTGCTGTTTGGAAAATCGCTCGATTTCACATCAGCCACATAATTTCCAATCGCTTTTGTCATTTGTTCGTATAAATTTAAATAGCGACGTAAAAACCGCGGGCTGAATTCATTGTTCATCCCCAACATATCATGAATAACCAAAACTTGTCCGTCAACGCCACCACCAGCACCAATTCCGATTACGGGAATTGAAATACTTTTGGCTACTTTTTCGGCTAACGATGCTGGAATCTTTTCCAATACCAAAGCAAAACAACCAATGCGTTCCAGGAGTTTTGCGTCTTCTATTAATTTATCGGCTTCTGTTTCTTCTTTGGCGCGAACAGTGTAGGTTCCGAATTTGTATATCGATTGTGGTGTTAATCCCAAGTGTCCCATTACAGGAATTCCGGCATTTAAAATTCTTTTGATGGAATCTTTAATTTCGCTTCCGCCTTCTAATTTTACGGCATGTCCGCCACTTTCTTTCATAATTCGGATAGCCGAACGCAGTGCTTCTTTAGGATCGGATTGGTAACTTCCAAAAGGTAAATCTACTACAACTAAAGCTCTTTCAATCGCACGAACCACACCACTTGCATGGTATATCATTTGGTCTAAAGTGATGGGTAATGTAGTTTCATGTCCTGCCATTACATTACTGGCCGAATCGCCCACTAATATCACATCTACACCAGCAGTATCTACAATTTTAGCCATGGTATAATCGTAGGCTGTAAGCATCGATATTTTCTCGCCATTGGCTTTCATTTCAATTAATGATTTTGTAGTAATTCTTTTGTAATCTTTTTTGGCTACAGACATTGATGGATTGTTAGATAGTTGGACTTCTTAGATTATTAGATTGTAAAAGTAATAAAATCGATTAGTTTTGTAATAAATTGACTGGAAATTATACTTATTAAAATTGTGTTTAACTAAATCCGTTTCCCATGAAAAAAATAGTTTGTCTCTTATTTCTTTTAATTACATCTTTTATGCAAGGTCAAAATAGTGAAGTTCAAAAAACAATTGAAACCTTTTTTGAAGGGTTTCACGCAAAAGATACTGGTAAAATAAAATCGGTTTGTTCGGATACAATGCTATTGCAATCGATAGCTGAAAATGCAAAAGAAGCAAAATTGTCGGACGAAAGCATAAAAGAGTTCTATACTTCGATTGCGACAATTCCAGCTAATTTCGACTTTAAGGAAAAGATTTTAAGCTATTCCATTCAAGTTGATGGTGCGATGGCTCATGCTTGGACACCTTATGAATTCTATATGAATGGGAAATTGAGTCATAAAGGTGTAAACGCATTTACCATGTTTAAAGAGAATGACGCATGGAAGATTATATACTTAATTGATACTCGTAGAAAATAAATTCATTTTATGAAAAAAAGCGTTACATTATTAAGTTTGTTTTTTATATGCAATTTATTTGCTCAAGACAAAAGCGAACTAAAACTTACTTTTTCAGGATTTTTAGAAACCTATTACTCCTACGATTTTAATCAACCTCAATCTGAAGGAAAGTTGCCTTTCATGTACAACTATAATCGACACAACGAGTTCAATGTTAATATTGGATTGCTTCGTGCCAAAGTGGAATATGAAAATGTTTACGCAAGTATCGCTTTACATTCAGGAACCTATGTTGATGATAATTATGCGAATGAAAAAATTAAATATTTGAATGAGGCATTTGTGGGTTTGTATTTGGATAAGGCAAAAAAGAACTCAATTGAAGTTGGAATACTACCAAGTTACATCGGGTTTGAATCGGCAACAACTGCCACCAATTTAACTTTATCGCGTTCAATTCTTGCTGAGAATTCACCTTATTTTATGACAGGGGTGAAGTACACATTCAAACCGTCCGATAAATGGAATTTCACTGCATTAGTAACCAATGGTTGGCAACGAATTAACAAACCGCAAAAGGATGTTGCACCCTCATTTGGAACTCAAATCATATATAAGTCAACATCAAGTTCAACGGTAAATTGGAGCACATTTGTAGGCAAGGAATTTTTCGGCACCGAATTTACAATGCGCTATTTTAGTAATTTATATTATGACAAGAAATGGAGTGATAAATGGCGCACTATTGCAGGTTTTGATTTTGGTTTGCAAGACACCTCTGCAAAAAATGATGGATATGAAAACTGGTTGAGTCCAGTATTTATTGCACAGTATTCAATTAATACTAAATGGCAAACCGCCTTTAGAGCAGAGTATTATCAAGACAAATCGAACGTAATAATAGATGTAGATGACCAATTTGAGACACTTGGGTTTTCATTTAATGTTGATTATTTACCAAATTCCAAAGTAAAGTTTAGAACCGAAGCGCGTTATTTTGACAGCATTGAAAAAGTGTTTCTTAAGAATGAGCATTTAGTCAATAGCAACTTCTTTTTATCTGCTAGTTTATCTTTCGAATTCTAAATAATAAAAAGTCTAACAATCTAACAATTCTAA
>JANNCY010000048.1:0-22506 GCA_031387085.1 Flavobacteriales bacterium
CATTAATCCGAATGGTTCAAAAGTAAAATCGGCAGGATATATAGGTAGTCTTGGGACTTTTATATCAGTAGCTGCATTTGGAATATCTACCATTTTAACCATTATAGTTTTGTCAAAATAATTATATAATGGAAAGCAAAGAAATACAAATCAATTTTAAAGATGAAATTTTTAAATTTTTGTTGTTTTGGAAATGGATTGTTTTATCAGTATTATTATTTTCTATAGGAGGTTATTTTTATTTGCGGTATGCCAGTAATATTTATCAAACATCAGCTAAGATACAAATTTTAGATCATTCCAATTCTGCTTTCAAGTTACCAAGTGAAGGCATTTCACTTTTTGGAACAACCAAGCCAAATCTCGAAAATGAAATTGAGATTATAAAATCGTCAAGAATATTGTGTAGGGTTGTAGACAGCCTCAATTTAAATACAGAAATATATGGTGTTGGAAAAATAAAATCTATTGAATTTTGGAAAAATGCCCCGTTCAATGTGATATGGTCGGTAGAGAGTGAATCCCTAAAAAACAGATCGATATCTTTTCAAATCGTAATTACTGAAAATGGTTATCTATTTGATGGTGGCACTAAAGAATATAAGTTTGGCCTGACCAATTTTGATACCGAAATTCCTTTTAAATTGGAACTAAAAAATAAGGCGTTTCTTAAAAAGAATAGTGGCAACACCTATTTAATTGTTTTAAAGGAAAGAGAAAAAGTAGGACAGGAAATAGCTAGCAGTATTAAAATTGACAATGTTGGAAGTCAAAGTAATATTTTAAAAATCTCGTTAAGTGGCAAAAATGTAAATAAAATTAATGACATAGTTAATACGTTAATAACTGTTTTTGATCAAGACGGAGTAAAAGACAGGCAACTTGTTTTTAAGAAAACAATTGATTTTGTAGATGATCGATTTAAATATTTATTTAATGAATTGGATTCAATAGAAACTTCAAAAGCCAATTATAAAAAAACCAACGGCTTGAGTTATGTGGAAGCGGATGCAGGGCAGTTAATGAAGAATAATTATGATTCCCAATTAAGAGTTGAGAATGCAACTATTCAGATTGAGTTATCTAAACTCATGATGGCATCATTAAATAAAGAAAAAGGGTTAGAATTACTTCCGACAAACATTGGTATTGAAAATAATGAAGTAAATAGTTTGGTTGCAAAGTATAACGAAATTGTTTTAAAACGTAATAAACTAATTTCGTCTGGTGGAGGGGAATCGAATCCAATTATTAAAGAAGCTACCAGCCAAGCTTCACAGCTAAAAAGCAACATAAAAGCCTCTATAATTGGCTATCAAAACGCATTACAAACTAACAAAAGAGAGTTAGGCAGAATCAGTTCCATCGAGCAATCTAAATACAGACAAGCTCCATCGAATGAAAAAATAATGCGCTCTATAGAAAGACAACAATCAATAAAAGAGACTTTATATGTTCTGTTACTGCAGAAAAGAGAGGAAGCTGCCATAAATTTGGCTATTACCAATCCTTCTATTAAAGTGGTTGATTATGCTGTTTTTTCAACGCAACCTATAGAACCCAACAGAAAAACTATTTTTACTACTATATTTTTAATAGGTTTATTAGTTCCTATCGGAATTATTTATTTGTATTATTTATCCAATAATAAAATACAAAATAAAGAAGAAATTGAAGCGCAAATACCAAACATTCCTGTTGTTGCAGAAATACCGTTTATTGACTCAGAGCAAAAAACCATACGATCTATTGATCGCTCTATTTTATCAGAATCATTTAGAATTCTTCGAACCAATCTTAATTTCATAATTCCAATTACAACCAATCAAGGTGCGGTAGTATTTGTTACTTCGACATTAAAATCAGAAGGCAAAACATTTGTATCATTAAATTTAGCAATCACGCTTGCTACCTTAAGAAAAAAAGTAATTATTGTTGGAGCCGATTTGAGAAATCCTCAATTGCATAGTTATTTAAAAATAGACAGATTATCACACCCAAAAGGGATATCGAATTATTTGTCGGACACTTCTATGCATTTAAATGATATCAAAATGGCATGTCCAAATTTAGAAACGAATCTAAATTTTGATGTAATACTTTCAGGCTCTATTCCTCCAAATCCAGCAGAACTACTATCTAATGGTCGTTTTGAATTGCTTTTAAATGAATTAAAAAAGGAGTACGACTACGTTATTGTTGACACAGCTCCAACTCTTTTGGTGACCGATACGACATTAATTACGCACCTTGCAGATCTCGTACTTTATATCATTCGGGCTAATTTTACAGAAAAAAAATTGTTGAAATTTATCTATGGTATCAAATATGTGAATTCGAAAAAGAATATGGGTATTATATTAAATAATGTTGGACAAAACAAAGGTTATGGTCGTTACTCTTATAATTACGGCTACGGTTATGGCTACGAAAACGATTACATTAAAAAAACTTCTTTATCACATAAAACCAAAAAATTCTTCAGAAATTTATTTAAAAAGAGTAAGAAATAATAGTTTAAAGAACTGCTTTTGGTTTATTCATTGTATAAATTATTTTCCTTCCCATTTCAATGAAAGGTTTTTCAATATATTTTTCAGATAGGATTGCTAAAACAAAAGTGGCCAAAACAGTCAGTATATAAAGTAGAATAAGTAAGATGTTTTTGTTTATAAATCCTGATATTTTTTCAGAAATGGTACCAGAAAAATTGAGTAACAAAAAATGTATGATGTACATCGAATAGGAAACAGTACCAACTTTTACAAGAAAATTGGAATTCAAATTTGTTATTTTTTTGAAAATGTTTATTAGAAATATAAAGGAAACCGCTGAAACAAATGGAATAAAAGAAAAATAATAATCCTCATCAGCATTCCATAATGACAAAGAAATTGCGGTTAGTAAAATAAAAGCAATCAAATCAAATAACCAATTTCTTTTGAATAGTATGTTTTCTTCAAACAGGTAATAGCCAATACCAACGCAAAATACAGGAAGTTGAATTATAAGGTTGGAATACATAAAACCATTGTTTTTCATTACCAGACCAGTGAAATACAAAGTCGAAAGCAAAAGCAATTGTGAAACTATTAAGACAATGCTGAGTAACAACATACCTAATCTCAAGCTTGCTAATGTATTTTTTTTCGCATAGTCAAATAAGAATGGGAACAACACATAAAAAGCCATTTCAGTTCCGATTGACCAACCTCCTGGTACAATAGTATTATTTGCTGGAGGATAAAAACCATGTAAAAACAACATGTTGGCTAACACATTTACAAATGTATAATTTGTTGGAATCGCAATTATACCCTCTTTCTTCCATAGTAAAAAGACGTTTACCAGAAAGTAACCCAAAATTCCAATATAGTAGAGTGGTGCAATCCTAAAAAAACGGCGGATGGCATATTTTTTTAATGGATGTGATTCATTGGCTCGATTCGTTGTCGATAAACAAAGTGTATAGGCAGAAGCAACAAAAAATAATTGTACACCCATTTGACCATAGGAGGTTAGTAAATGGGGAATCATACCCAAGCCTCGTACTTCTTGCCCAATATGACCTAAAATAACCATTAATATAGCTATACCGCGAATGGAATCAATGTATTTTAATTTCATTATTTTCGGGTTTATTTTTGTAACTACTACAAAAACAAAAGAGGTAAACTATATTATTCTTTTATAAATTTGATACTTCCAATTCCTTTTTCGGTAGTTATACTTAAGAAATAAATTCCGGTTTTTAGTTCAGAAACAGCAATTGAAGTAGTTGTAGGATTGGAAATTATTTGTATCAATTGTCCTAATGTATTATAAATACTAATAGAACGAATGGTTAAGTTGTCAGTTCCGTTAATATTCAAAATTTCTTTTGCAGGATTTGGATGCACACTAAAATCAGTTGAACTATCAAAATTTTGGTTTCCTAATGTTTGTATGATTGTCGATTCCGTATTGGTTGCAATTGGCGCTTTATAATCGAAATAAATAGTTGAGGTATTGGTAAATGTATCTCCAACAGTTAGCGTTGCTACTGTTTTTAATTTGAAAGCCACAAAACATTCATTATTTGGATTGTTATAAGGGAGATTAATATTCTGAAATATAAATTCTACTTTATTAAGGGCAGTTATTCTTGTTTCAAAAGAATGACTTCCATTAATTGGAACAAGTGTAGCAATATCAAATTTAGAAGTGTCAATGAGATCTTTTACAACAATGTTTTGAGCAATGGCGGTGCCGTTATTCTTAAATCGGATAATGTAATGTACGTAATCTCCAACTTGAGAAGGCGTAATTGTACTTCCTTCAATACACGTCTTATTATTAGTTGCTGTTGAATTCACTACAATTTGGTTTAAACGCGAGGTATTGTTATTGGGAGTTTCATCGGTGTTTGCTGTTGTTACCGAAGCGGTGTACGATACCAATTGCCCTGCATTTACCGCAGGAATTTCGGATGTGGAATTTAGATTGAATGTGACTAAAATACTTCTACTCTCTAATGGAGATAAATTGGTAAATAACCAATTTAGATTGTTAATGCTTTGTGAAGAAGCCACCGGATTCGCTACAACAACGTCTTCCAGCGCATCGTTAAAATTTAAATTTACATTTCCAGTTTGCGAAATAGTTCCTTTATTTTTATAGATGATTTTGTAAGTAGCATCAACACCAGGGATTGCATTGCTTATAGGTAAAATAGTAATTTCTATATCCGAATGACTACCGTTGGCAGCAATGCAAAAATTTTGATTAAAAGGACTTACAGATGAAGGAAAATCAACAGTAGTTGTAGTTGGGGAAACAGTAAAATAAGTAGGATTTTCTAACCTTGGAGTAATAGTATAAGAACCGCTTTTTACCGATTTCGAATAGCTTCCGGAAGTGTTTGGAAAGAGTGTATCCGTATCCGTTCCATCCGAAAATAAAAATTGCAAATTAGGATAATTACTGTCCAATGTATCACAACCATTTGTGTTGCTGTCGAATTTCGAATTCCCCTGAACAGAATAGTATGTGCCACCAGGAACAAATGTGCAATAACTGTTGACAAAACAATTTGTATATGCGTTGTTATTGATTCCATCTTGCACGTAATCAATTTCAGTTTCATCGGCACATATGTATTGTAAATTTGGATTTCCTGAAAATAGTATATTGCTTTCGTTATTTCCGTTTTTTATAAAAAGACTTCCCAATTCATTATTGGAACAATATAAAGATTGAAGATTTCTTAAATTGCTTGCATTTAATGTTGTGATTTGATTGTTCGAACAACTAATAGACAGCAGCGCATTCAATCCATTCATGTTGATAGTGGTAATCAAATTATTATTACAATTTAAATATTTAAGGCTTGACAAACTATTTAAATTAAATGTAGCAATTTGATTGTTATCACAATTTAGCGTTATAAGCTGTGTTAATCCAGCCAAATCTATTGTAGTAATTTGATTATAACTACAATATATGTTTTTAAGAGTAGTAAGTCCACTCAAATTTAAAGTTCCTAAATTATTATAAGTACAATAAAAAGTTTCTAAATGATCTAAATCATTCAAATTAATTAATGGAAGCAGGTTGGAATTACAATTTAAATCCGTTAGACTTGATAAGTTTATTAAATTCAACGAAGTAAGTAGATTGTTACTGCAATTCAAATCATTAAAATTTATTAAACCATTTATGGAAAGTGTAGTAAGTAAATTAAAACTACAATTCAATGATTCGAGACTAGTTAAACTACTAGTGTCTAATGATGAAAGATGATTATAGCTAAAATCTACAAATTTTAAATTAATCAAATCAGTTAAGTCAATCGTTGCAATCAGATTGTTGCTACAATTTAGGTTTTCTAAATTTTCTAAATTGGTCAAACTTACGGAAGCAAGTTGATTATAACTGCAATCTAAGTTGATTAGGTTTAGTATACCACTTGCATTTAAATTGGTAAGTTGATTAAATTGGCAAGATAAATGATGCAATTCGGTTAAACCGCTAACATTTAAATTGTTTAATTGATTATTACTACAGTCTAAATTGGCAAGATAAACTAGAGCGCTTACATCTAGTGATTGTAAGAGATTGTTTTCGCATTCTAGTGATACAAGATTCGTGAAATTGGAAATGCCAACTAATGAAGTGATAGCATTACCATCAATATTTAAGTAGCCAAGTTGCAACGCTTCTGTTACATCAATTTCTCCATTTGCATTACTATCTATGGAAAAATAATCGCCATTTAAATCTCTTGCAATAAAATTACTGACATTAGATTCCAATAATTTAGCTTTAAAAAGTGCATCGGTAAAATTTATATTTTGAGCATTTACAGTAACAGCAAAGAGGGAGACAAACAGAATAAAGTAGTGTTTTTTCATAGTAAAATAATAAGCGATAAAGTTAGAAATCTGGTATTTCTAATTATCTTTTAATTGTTACTATTAAGTTATTTTTCTGTATCTAAATGGCTATTTTAATTTCGGATGCTGCTTTCTTTTGTTCTTCTTCCAAATTAGATAAATGCCAAAGAATAAATATAATTAAACCTGGCAAAAACATGTTTCGCATACGAAGCATAATCCCTAAATTGCCCAGTGATTGTGAGAATGCGAGCGTTCCAATTATTAAAAAGTAAATCATACCTTGAATAATAAAAGGGGATTTCTTAAATCCATTAATGGGTTTGTTTTTAAGTACTTTATAGGAAAGAAGTAGTAATAGCAAATTTTCAAATGATGCAATTACCGAAGGAATACCGTTGATATCAAAAAAAAACGGACGATACAAAAAGGTTACCACTTTTAATGGAAAAGGATACGAAGAAATATCGACAGCTGAAGTCGTATTGATGCTACTCAAAGCGGTAACTTTTTGGCTTGAAAATTTATCAAAACTATCTAAAGAAGCTTCTTCAATTTTTGCAAATTTCATTACTAGTGGTAGAATGGCAATTGCCAATCCAATCAATACTCCAAAAAATAATATTCTTCTAAAAAAAGATATTTTTTTGCCTAAAAAATAAGCCATTCCAAAACTGAGAAGCATAAATAATGTGATATGTGGTCGTATGAGATAGGATAAAGCTAAACTCAAAATAATCATAGGCATTCTTTTAAAGGGCTTCATCAATCCATATATAAAAATGGCTATGCAGAAAAACAATAGGGAATCTTTTCCCACGGCACAACTCCAAAAATGCATGTTCGGAAGAAAAAAAAGTAATGGAAATAAATAATATCCTTTGAATTTTGGATTATTTGGAACAAGTTCTAGCGCGATCAAATAGAAATAGGTTAGCCCTATAAAACCAATTAAACTATACATCATAGTTCCGGTAAAGTAACTCAAGTCTAAAACATTTGACGGATAATAATTTAAGGCATATAAAAAATAGGTTCCTTGATCTTCGAGTATAGAATATAAAAAATCATCATAATTCATTAACTTGGCTTGTTTCCAATACCCTACAGAATCGCCACTCCCCAAAAAATAATAATAGGTACCAAATAAAATATGAAACAGTGCTAATTTTTTTAGCGTACTTAAATTATTAGGGGAAATTTTATTTTTAAAACTACTAATAAATAGATACCCAAGAAACAACAATAATACATTAAATAAAATATCCATATTTATACAATAATCTTAAGTCTTTGGATGGCTCTTTTTCAAATAAAAGTATTGCAAATATCCTAATAAACTAGTAATAATCAATACTAAAAATTAAACAAAACGAGACTTAAAACAAAATTTCCCAATACTTGCAAAATAGTTAAAGAAAGGAATAAGGTTTGTTAATTTTGCAGATTAAATTCTTCTAAAATTATGTTGCGATTAATAGTACTGAAAGTTTCTTTTACCACTTTCTCACCGATTATTACGGATAACAAAATAGCACTGCTTTTTTCCAAATTAAAATTTTCAGTAACTGTGGCTCTTCCATAACTTCCTTGAGAAATTCTCAATTCCTTGTCGATTATTAAATCGCATAATCTTTGCATCCATTCGTTATCGTCATTTACCAAAAATCCGTTTTTACCATGCTGTACTACTTCATTATTCATTCCAACTGCAGACGCAACAACCGGAATTCCACATCCCATATACTGAATTAGTTTATAGGAGCATTTACCCAATTCCCAAAACGTATTTTCCAGTGGCATAACACCAATATCAAATTTAGTAATTAAAGCAACTTCAGTGGCTTCAGACCATTCAATAAATTTGATTTCACTATTACATTGGCTATCTTCTTTTGCGCCAATAATATGCAATTCGACATCGTATATTTTTTTTAATTTTAAAAATATCGGTTCAAACTTTTTGATGTATTTGAATGTTGATGGTGTGCCAATCCAACCAATAACGATAGTCGAATTCGTAAAATCTTCTTTAATTTTATACCGATTAATATCAATTACAGTTGGTAAAATGGTTACTTTTTTTGCTCCTGATTCTTTTGCTTTTTTTGCCAAATAGCTATTTCCTGCAATAACACAGTGACTGTATTTCATTACATTGGCGATTTTATTTTTCAAAAGAAATGAAATTAATTTGTTGCTATTCAAATCATAATTATGAAAAATAGCATCGTCATAATCAACAATGTAGTTGAAGTTTAATAGAAATAAAATCTTCTCAAACCAACTGAAAAAATAGGGAAAAAGTTCTTTTTCTATTACTATCCTGTCGTATTTGTAAAGTGTGAAAAGTGTGAAAAACCTCGAAGAATAGAATTTCAATAGTTGTACTAATGAAGCTTTTTTTCCAACGTATAAATTGTTTAGATACGCTTCGTCAAAGAAAGGACTAACGGTAACTTGAATGTCTTCCTTTTCCAACAAAGGAAAATATTGAAAACTTCGTAATCTGCTACTAGCGCCATTTATGCTATACTTTGTTAGATAAATAATTTTCATTGTAATAAGTTTAATGATTTAACATAGGTTAAGGCACTTTCTTCTAAAGAGAAGTATTCGATTCCGAACGCTCTAATTTTTTCTTGAATGTTGGTTTCTAGGTATTCGATGAATTCTAGCGCTTGATCGGTACTGTGCTTTGAATGGTGATTGTATAAGAAACAATCCGGATTTTTTTTCAATAAATTCTCAGAATCTCCAATCCCTTTTGATGCTATTGTTGGGAGTCCCATTAGTAAATATTCTCCCAACTTTATAGGAGAAACGGCTATCATACTATACTTGGGTTTCCGCAAAGCAAAAGCGATATCTGCTGCTGAGAGGTAGGATGGAACCTCTTCAAAAGCGACATTTTTAATTATTATTGCCTCTTTAAGATGAGATGGAACTCGCTTATGTGCATAATCTAAATTTGAAGTGAGTATTAAAAATTTGGAATTGCTATTTTGTTGATGGTGTTTTTCAAAAATCTCCAGCATATCGTCCCAACTGTACTGTGGACCTAGAGAACCGCAATACACAAATACAGTGGTGCTTTCGGTTAAATTTAATTCTTTTCTTATATTCCGTCTGGCAAAAACATCGGGTTTGAAAACATCGGTATTTCTACCATTTGTGACTACTGAGAATTTTTCTAGATTTTTACCTCCAATATTGCTTAAATGAATTTTTACTGCTTTTTTTGATCGTGTTAATACTTTATCTGCATTCAACAACATTTTTCTTTCTTCTTTTTTCAAGAACCTATATTGCAGACTTTTTGGTGATAATCCTGTAAAATCAACACGCTCTTCAAGGGGTAATCCGTCGGCATCGAAAACCAATTTAAAATTTCTGTTCTTAATTCGATTGACCATTAGTGCTGGCATCGTACTTCTAGGCATGACAATATCAATGGCATTTTCTGCGATATATTTTTCGATTAACTGTTTGCCTTTATGTATAGAAAGTATACTGCCAACAACTACACTTGGTTTTCTAGCAACTAATTTTGCAGTATAAGCAATGTTTAATTCTTCCGATTTTTGTTTTATGGATTCTATGCGATTATTTAAACCCCAGGTGAATTGAATAACATGGAATTTATAGTCGGATATGTTTTGTATTTGTTGGAAAATGGGCAGGAACAAGCCTTCCAAATAATTGGTTTGCGGTCCGTCCCATGTGATAAATAGAATGTTTTTCATTATTGATTTAGGAATTCAGATTTGCTGGAGGCACTTTTTATTATCGTATAATTGTGTTTTATTCTTAAGAATCTTTTTTCGAAATAGTGATAGGATACGTGCGCAACGATTATTGTAGCAGGAACAACACGCAAATAGATTACTATTTGTTTTATGAGGTTGTTTTCTATGCCAATTGGGTTAATTATAAAGGCCATGAGATAAATTACTAATGGATTGAAAACATACAACCCGTAAGAAATTTTGCCCAAATAATCGAAGGGTTTATTTTCAAGATTGATTAACCTTTTTGGATTATCAACTTGATTAATAATAATAATTAAAGTTACAACCGATATGATTTCGTGATCTATTATGGATGTGAGATGAAATCTATTGAATGCTACAATGAGCAGAATTATCCAAGCACCAATTTCAACCCATTTTTTGGTAAACCAATACTTCAATCTTGTATTTTTATGGAAATATAAATATGCACCCAATGCCCCTATAGTCAAGCATCCAAAGCGAGTATAATTAAAAAATGTTATAATACCTGTTGGTGCATGAAGCAATCTTAAAACTACTTTTATTAGCAAATAAACCAATGGAAAGGCAATTAAAATCGGGAGTAGATTTTTTGATTTTTTAATTACCCATGGCCAAAAAGCATAAAATTGTTCTTCAACTCCCAACGACCAATAATGTCCAACCATATAGGTTAAATTGTGACTTCCTAATGCAATATTCGTTACACCTGAAAATGAGTTTCTTAGATTCGGAATCATTAATAAAACGAAGAGTATTGGCCATTGTACTGCGCCAATTCCGTTTACCAAAACCACAATAAGTAGATAAACAAAATACAAAGGCCAGATGCGTAAAACCCGTCGGAGGTAGAACATTTTTATATTGATTGTTCCTGTTTTTTGTTTTTCTTTCAGTAATAAGTAAGAAATAAGAAAGCCGCTTAAAGTGAAGAAAATGGTAACGCCAAAATTGGCCAAGTCTAGCAGTTTGTTTTTCGGCAATTTGAAATAGTCCAAACGATTATTGATATGACTAAAAACAACAGCTAGAGCAGCAATTGCTCTAATTCCGTTTAAGCCTGGAAGATAAACCCTTTCATTCATGATTACCAGTTACCATTACATTAGTCAAAACAGCTAAAAAGCAAAATGATAAGTACGGCGATGTATAAGATAAAGGCAATCACTTGCAATCGATTTTCTGCATAATAAGCCAACAGGTTTTTCATTTCGAAAAATGAAAAAGGAGTTTTTGTAGTGAATGATTTATTTTTAAACACGTTACTTTTTTTTCAAAAATAGCGTCTAAAAGAGACAGGAAAACTATAGAATTTTAAAGATAATAATTTGATAACTTTTTGTTTTCCTTGTGAAAAGTACAAATTTTGAATATTGTTTACATAGGAATTAGATCATATTGATAACCAGTAATAATGGCATGAATTTCCAATGTATGTCCCTTAATTAATTACTGATAATCTGCTTTTTTTCTTGGACCTTAAACCAACAATAACTTTACAAAAAATTCATTTTTATTTAAGATAGCAGTTTTCTTATTTTAAATTCACTTTTTTTTTCTGAAGTAATTCAAGATATAGATTTTCGACATCATTAACATAACGTTCTTCAGTATAATTAATCATGGCTTTATCAAAACCATTCTTACCAAAAGATGATCTCAAATCGGGATTTAGGCATAAGATTTCAAGTTTTTCGGAAATGGCTTTCACATCGTATTTATCGACTAAAAATCCGGTTTCATTTTCGGTAACAATGTATTGCATTCCACCTACTTTTGTTGCTACAACGGGCAATTTATGGAACATGGCTTCTGCCAAAACCAAACCAAATCCTTCATGAGCCGATACCAAACAAAAGACATCAAAAAGTGAGTAATAGTCTGCTATTTCATTTTGATAGCCCGTAAAAATTACATGATCTTGGATTTCAAGTTCGTTAACTAATTGAATATAATCTACTTTTTGATGACCATCACCCACTAAAACTAGTTTTACATTATATTCTTTCTTAATGAGAATGGCAAAAGCTCTTATTAAATCTGAAAATCGTTTGGTTGCATCCGAAGACATTCGACCAACAGAGCCAATTACAAGTTCGTTTGAATGAATTTGATAGTGTTGTTTTAATTCGTGAGTAGTAGCTTCCGACACTTTTTTAGGTATCGTTACACCATTGTTGATTAATACGATTTTATGGGAAGAAAGATGTACCTTGTTTTTGAGATAATCGGTGGCAGCGGGCGATACACCAACTACTTTATCAGCTGTTAAACTCAAAAGTTGCATCAATAGATTACCCCTCCATCTTCTGTTTTGAGGATCGGAAGTTTCTTCAAGAATGATTATAGGAACACGCTTCAAGAAGCCATTGATTGCTGCCAAAGTCACGCCTTCGAAGACAGCGCCGTGAATAATATGAGGGTTGAATTCATCGATAATTTTCATCACCTTTCGGTGTTGTTTATAATCCAAAACAGAGTTTAAATCACCGATGGCTATGACTTCAACGCCGCATTTTCGTATTTCTTCAGGTAAAGGACCGGCGCTTTTACTACAAATTATTTTGAGTTCAAATTTTGATTTATCCAACAGTTTTGCCAAAGATAATCGTCTGCGTTCTACACCTCCCGACGCCATTGCATCTATTATATTTAATACTCTAATCATAATTTTGATGGTATAGTGCTAACAAAGACTTCGTATGTGCTTCTAAAGAATAATTTTGAACTGATTGATGTGCTTTTTCTCCCATTAAAGTTCTTAAATGAGGTTCCAATAAGCAGCATTGTTTAATTTTTTCATATAAATCGTCTTCATTATTAATGCTAATTATCCAACCATTTTCGCCATCTAGAATCAGCTCTTGAGCAGCTCCAACATTGGTAGTTATTGATGGTTTCTTCAAATACATTGCTTCAAGAAGAGAGTTTGAAAATCCTTCAGAAAGGGAATTCAAAATATACAAGTCACTCTGGAGATAATAATCTGTTGTGTTATTTTGAAATCCAACCAAATGTACTTCTTCTTGAAGCTCTAGTTTTTCGATTAAATGTAGTATATTTTCTTTTGAACTTCCGTCTCCAACAATAGTATATTCAATTTTAAAATTCTCTTTTTTTAATCGATGTAGTACTCGAATGATTCCTTCACTATTTTTTACGGGTTCTAGTCTTGAGACAGATACTAATCGGAATACATCATTTTTTGAATTATTATTTGCAGCTTCAATTTTTGGAAAAAGCGCAAAATTGGACACCACTTTTAATTTATGGGAATTAATTTTGTAATTATTTTTTAAATGATCAACCACGCTTTGTGATTCGCCCACAACATAATGCGATAATTTATATATCCAACTAAATATTAGTTGCGCTTTTTTGGTATGATTTGGAATCCCAATTTCTTCTACAATAATTACTGGAATTTTCGCGATTTTTGCAGCTATAACGCCATGAAAATTTGCCTCAGACCCCGAAGCATGGACTACGTCTGGCTTTTGTTCTTTGAAATAAAGGTAAAGTTTGTGGATTGTTTTTAAGGAAGGTATTTTATGGGGAAGTTGGAAACAAACGGCAAGTTTATTATTTGATAGGATTTTTTTTTCTGCGGTACCACCTTTTCCTATTGCACAAAAGATCCATTCATTATCATCTGAAAGGGTTGATAAATTGGCCATTTTTGATTCTATTCCACCAAAATCCAGGAAAGTCGTCAAGCGTATTATTTTCATATCAAGTCAGCATATATCTAATTACGAGTTTAATATACGAACGAATCCATTTCCTAGATCGGTTAGAATTCATTACTTTACTACCAATCCATAAAGGTAACTTATAAACTAAATCTAATAAAAAGAAATTAAATTCATTTTTTTTGAGTGTTTCTTTTGATTGCAAATGCGATTCAGAATCGAAGTAAAAAGGATATAAATTAAAGTAAACATAGATGCTGACAAATCGATTGAAATCTTTATTCTTACTTTGTTTTAGTAAGTTTTGAAATTCAGTATTAATAATTCCTACTAAAGAGTTTCCAATCCAACTTTTCGAATTGGTTGCCTGATTTAGATCTTCATCTGAATAATAAACCAACGTACTTTTGATATAAAAAGCATTGCCTCCGCTATGAACCGCCCGAATCCAAACATCGATATCTTCTCCTTTTTGTAAAGCACTATTGAATCCGTTGTTGTTTTTAAAAAAATCAGACGCAATAATGGTAGAAGATGATGTGAAATAGGTATTTCTAAGTGCCGATTTAAAATAGTTTTCGAATTTAAAATACTCCAAATTACCAGAATCGGTTGCTAGAAACCTTTTGCTTCTAGTGTAATGGGTTCCAATTATTTTTATATCTTTTTCTTTATCGATGACTTCTTTAACTTTTTGAAGAAATTGATTGTGCCAGCAATCGTCTGCGTCCAAAAAAGCTATAAAAGTGTATTTTGCCTGTTGTATTCCGTTATTTCTAGCAGTAGAAACGCCTTTGTTTTCTTGATTGATTACGGTTATTTTATTTGAATAAGTATCAGAAACAAAATGCAAACCACCGTCGGTCGAACCATCATTAACAACGATGACTTCAAACTCTTGAAAAGTTTGATTCAAAACGCTTTCCAAACAACGTTGGATGTATTTTGATTTGTTATAATAAGGAATGACTACTGAAAACATATTTTTTCTTTATCCGTTTAACGATAATTATTCATATCGGGTTTAATGGCATTATCTTGTATTATTTTTTCATGGTACTTGAGCAGTATGGGATGTAAAATTTGTCCTAAGATATAACTCCATCCGACAGGATAACCTGGATTTTTACCAAAAACATCTCCAGGATATTGGGTCAATTTTGGTGCTAAATCGTCCATTCTTTTATTTAACTCTCGCATCCATTCGATTGCAATTGGCGAATAGGGTTTAAATATGTAAGCTCCATTTCCTATCAATAAATAAAAATATTTTTGGATGTCTTTTCCAATTTTACCTTTAATAGTAGGAGCACACCAAAATCCTTCTTCAGCATATCCTAAACACCAAAAATCAGAATTATTTAATTTACTGAATGATTTTTTCCAGGTATTGAAAGTTTGTTTTATAT
This sequence comes from Flavobacteriales bacterium, assembly GCA_031387085.1. Taxonomy (GTDB): domain Bacteria; phylum Bacteroidota; class Bacteroidia; order Flavobacteriales; family Flavobacteriaceae; genus Flavobacterium. Next base: position 15,249 of record JANNCY010000048.1, read on the forward strand.
CAGAATAACCACCACCAAAATGCAACATAAAATAACAACGAAGGTAATCTGATTTGTGTACAAGTGATAAGTATTCGTAGGCAGGATGTAAAGGATGATGAGGTAAAATATAGTCATTAAGATTGTTAACAGTGACTAGTCTTACTTCAACGTCTGAGGTTTTTTTTAAGGAATCAAGTCCTTTTATTCTATTTTCTGACATGGGGTTAGTGCCCGTCCAAAAGAGGTATATAATTTCAGGTGCAATATTTTTTGTAACCACAGCACCCGCGGCAATAATAGCTCCATCGCCAATAGTTACTCCTTTAAGAATCGTTACATTAGCACCAATCCAAACATGATCACCAATCGTAATCGGTTGCGTCATTACATCTTCTTTACCAACAATTAAGTGCGTGTCACTATCCCAAATGGTAACATTTTCAGAAATTGCAACATCATGGCCAATGGTTATGGTACTGTAACATCTAATTTTTGCATATCTGTTAATATAACCACTACCCAAACTGAGTTTTGCATTTTTGAAAACCATGATGTCACAGCCACTATGAAAGAAAAAAGTATTTTGAACTGTTATTTCAGCCTGCTCATACAATTCGATATTACCAACAAATGGGTCTTTTTTGGTAATATGCCTATTAATGGCAAGATGTCCATCATTCAAATTTATTTTTGCAGTTTTGTGAATAGAAAAACTGCAATTTCCAAATAATAGAATGCGGCTCATGTTGGTACGAATTCCTTTCGTACGTACATTTATCCACAGTGTTTTGAATTTGAACAAGTGAATGTTAGCTGCATATATTTTTTGAATTGACATCAGTAAATTTTAAATTAAATTAAGCAACTTTTGCTTGAAACTCAGCACTAATTTTTTTTCAACTCCAACCAACACTAAAAAATAAATACTACTTCCCAAACTTGTTTTTAGTATTAAACCAAAAAGTAAGGAAACAGAGCAGCAACTATTTAAAATTAATAAAGCAATTGCCATTATTATGGTGGCTAATAGAATACCTTTTAAGTTTTGAAAAACTTCCGCTAGTGTAATATCAATTTGTTTTATTGCGGTGCTGTAAATAGGAATATAGAGTAGTAAACTGGCAATTAAATAGCTCCATGCCATTCCTGTTATCCCATAATTGACACCAATTGAAAATGCTATGATTAAAACAAAATTCACTAACAAGGAAATTCTAAATGCAATATTGGCTCGGCCTAAAGAATTGTATATCAATCCATTTAAAAAGAAAATGGATTGTATGGCACCAACTAAACTTAGAATAGAAAGTACCGGTATCATTCCTTTCCAAATGGTGCCGAAAGTAAGTAAAACAAACTCTTTCGAAACCAATGAAAGTCCAACCATTGCTGGAAAAGTAAACAAAGCAATGTATTTTATAATTAACAGATAATAGTGTTTAATGGTTGGTATATCATCTTGTTTTTTAGAAAATGCCGGAAACATAACTCTAGTAATAACCGAAGAAATATTTCGTAATGGCAATAACATAAGTGAATAAGCGCGTGTGTATAATCCCAATTCGGTGTTTCCTAAAACTTTAGCTATTATAAAATTATCAAAATTACGAGACCAATAATTAACCGAGGTTTCTCCTAAAATACTAAATCCAAAATTGGAGAGTTCTTTAATTTTATTAATGTTAAATAAAAATGACGGATACCATCCTGTTGAAAACCAGTACAAAATTAAATTAACTAATGAAGTTACTAATGTCATCCAAACGATAGCCCAAACTCCATAATTATAGAACGCTAAATAAAAAGCAACAGCGTATCCTATTCCGGTTGAAATCCAATTAAAAATAACTTTTTGCTTGAATTTTAACTCTTTGCTTAAAAGATTTGTTTGGACTGCGGACAATGAATTGATGATAAAAGACAAGCTAATTACTCTTACCATGACGGTAATTTGGGGTTGCTTAAAAAAATCACTTAAAAGTGGAGCCATAAAAAAAAAGAGCACATAAAGTAAAAGACCAATAGCGACATTCAACCAAAACACAGATGAATAATGTTCGTTGTCGGCATCTTTTTTTTGTACTAATGCAATGCCAAAACCCATGTCAATAAATAGTGAAGCGAAACCAGTAAAAATAGTGACCGAACTCACTATTCCAAAGTAGGATGGACTTAAAATTCGTGCGATATAAATACTGAAAATTAAAAATAGAACTTGCGAAAGAACCTGGTCAATAAATGTCCATTTCAATCCATGTTTTACTTTGCTTTTTAAATTCATTTCAACTTAAAATTTGATTCCATTTTTGGATTATTTTTTCACTAATAAAAGCATCTCGTACTAATAATTTATTTTTTGATGTACGTTCTTTTTCCAATTCAATGTGGTCTATAATTGTATCTAATTTTTCTGAAAGTTCTATAAAATTGTTGATTTCAAAATAACTAAAATTGGCAGTTTTAAATGTATTATAAGGAAGCCAAGAACCTGTGATTACTATATTTGAAGCGTATAACAATTCTAACATTGTGCCGCTCAAAGCATCTGATACTGGCGCATGTATAAAAATATCAGAAGCCAATCTTGAAATGGCCAACTCTTCATCGACAAAGAATTTCTCTAAAAGAACATAAGAACATCCCGATTTATTCAGTGCTTCTGTTAATGTTATTTTATAGGATTTTTTTTCGTTCTCGGTAATGGCATAGTTAAGGTTGACAATCAAGTGAATTTTATTTTTATTTCTAATGCTTTGAAGGGAGTTAATTATTTTTAAATGATTATTAAACGGACTTCCGTTATGACCAATTAATACACTAATTTTATCATTGGAATAACTGTAATTTGATTTAAAATGATCAATTGCTTTTTTATTGGTGTAGTTCAAATCCATGTAGTCATAGATTTTTTCAGATACAGGAAAGATGGAGATTTGAATTTTATCCAATAGATTCCGTCCAAATTTTGCCATTATAATTTCTTTTAATTCGTCCGATTGACAAGTAATTATTGTGGCTCTGTTGAGTGCTTTTTTTACAAAATAAAAATTCAAGATATCATTGGTTCTCAACAAATCAGAACCCCAAAAAGTACACACTATTTTTTTATTTTTTGGAACTAGAAACAATTCTCTTAAGTAGCTGTACTGCATAAAATGAAAATGAAAAGTATCATAATCTTCAAAATTGTTATTTTGAATAAAGAAAGCTTTCGCTTGCATTTGTTTGTATAAAAAATGAAGGGCTTTACCCATCTTTCCTTCAACAAAAAATATAAAAAAAAAGGTTTGGTAAAAGTGGCGGGAGAACAAACAAATACAAACTGATTTAAAAATAGAAAGAAAAGATTTTTCTTTCTCAATACCGTTGTTTTCATACATCCAAAAATCATTATTGGATTCGGCATTGATTTCTGTAAAATAGGGAGCAGAAATGATGAAAGCGGAATTGTGCTTTTTTAATTTTGTATATAAAAAAGAAAGAAAATTATTTTGACCTAATCCTAAAACTAGTATTTTTTTACCCATGAATTTTTCTGCGTGCAAATTGTATTCTATTGTTTTTTTGGCGGGCAAGTTAAATATAATATAGTTTCACTGGATTGTTTCAACGTAATGAAATGGTTATCTTTTCAATAAAAAAAGGCCGCCCAAAAGGCGGCCTTTAAATATAAATCTTAGAAATTATTCTTTGATTAATTTTTTAACCATTACTTCTTTATCAGATGAATCGGTTAATCTAACAATGTAAATTCCTTTACTTAAATTAGAAACATTTTGATTGATGGTATTTCTACCGTCTTCTAAAGTAATTGTTTTAGGATTCATTACCATTTCACCAGTTATTGTGAAAATTGTCATTTGTAAATCACCAACTCTAGAAGCTTCAATATCAATATTAAATTCAGATGAAGCTGGATTTGGATAAACCGTTGCATTACTAAAAGTAAGTTCGTCAATAGCAGAAGTTATTTTTGTTTCCTCTACTGGTATATATACTAAACAAGAAGCACTTGTTAAAGTAACTGACTTAGTAGCATTACTTACACCACAATTATTACTAGCAAAAACTGTTATTAGATTTGATGTTGATGCTAAAGGTACAAGAGCAAAATCAACAACAATACTATTAGTACCTTGACCAGAAACAATTACTGCACCATCAGCTGCAGTCCAAGTATAATTAGTCGCTGTTGCAATAGCAGGAAATGAGATTGTTTTAGTAGCACATCTTGTAAATGTAGTACCACCAGTAGTTGCAACTCCTAAAGCTGACAATGTAGCCGGAGCAATTATTAGTGTTTTGTTAAGAGCACTAGCACCAAATCCGTTTACAGAAGAGATAACTACCGTTTTTGGAGTTACACTTGCCAAGTTAGAAGGATAAACTACAGTAAAAGTTAAATCAGTAGTAGCTAAAACATTTGTTGTATTTGTTGTATTACTTGCAGATGTTACTACAGAACCAGTAGGAGCAGTAATTACATAAGAACTTGCTAAAGCAGTAGGTGTAATAGTGTAGTTGTATGGAGTACCACAGCTAATAGCAGTAATAGTTCCACTTACAGCTGTAACAGCAGCAGGTGCTGTATTAGTAATTTTTACCAATTTAGCAGTAGAAGTAGTTGCAGGAAGTAAAGCACTGTTGTTTGTAACAGAAGAACCTACTGCATTAACCGCTTTAACACCAAAATACAAAGTAGTAGTTCCAGGAGCAACTCCAGCTAAATTAACTGTGATCACGTTTGTTGTTCCTCCAGTTAATTGAGTAACTCCACTTGGTAACTCCCAAGAGTAAGAAGTTGCAAGTACAGATACAGCAGCAGTCAATGTTAATGGAGTTGAAGTACCAAGATATAAACCTGCATTTGTTAAAGCAGTTGCACTAACAGCAGGATTTGTTAATGTTAAAGTTGATGGAGCTGCAGGTAATCCAGCAGTTACTTTTAACAATTTAGCTGTAGAGGTAGTAACAGGAACTAAAGTACCATTGGTTGTAGTAATTGATGAACCAATTCCGTTTACAGCTTTTACACCTAAATACATTGAAGTAATTCCAGAAGCAACACCAGCAAAGTTGATGGTAATTACATTAGTGTTACCACCAGCAGTTTGATTAACACCAGCTGGTAACTCCCAAGAATAAGAAGAAGCAGTTGCAGATGGTGCAGCAGTTAATGTTAAAGCTGTAGTTGTTCCAATATAAGTTGTTACAACACTTACACCTGTAGTTGTGCTGATTGCATCATTTGTTAATTTCAAAGTTGATGGAGCAGCAGGAATTGCAGCTATTAACTTTTTCAATTTAGATGTTTTAGTTACAGTAGTACTAGCAACTGTATACGTTGAAGTACCATTTGTACTTGGAGCGATAGGTAAAGTAGCAGTTTCTGTGTACGAAGTGTTGAACAATCCAGGGATGTTTGCAAGAGCAACTACATCAACATTAGTTGTATTACTTGTTACAGAAAAACCAACACCATTTTTAGATCTTACACCAAAATACAATGCAGTAGTTGAAGGATTTGTTACACCAGCAAAGTTTACTAATATTGAATTATTGTTACTTGTAACTACTGTACCGTATTGTAAATAAGGAGCAGTTGTAGATGCTCCATAAGCACCAGAACCGAATATTCTTTGAACAGCTGTAGAAATAGTAACCGTTGTAGGTACACTATTAATTGTCAAAGCATACGTATTGTAAGTGATAACCCAAAATTTAGTACCAATTGCAGATGGAGTAGATGCAGGGCTAAAAAATGGCTCAGCAGTATAAGTAAGAGTAGTTGTTACCGGAGTAACACCTTGAGTTACTACATTTACACCAGCTGGCAATTCCCATTGGTATGAAGAAGCACCAACAACTGGAGTAGCTGTTAAAGTTAATTCTGTAGTAGAACCCATGTATTTTGCATATGTAGTAATTGCAGTAGCAGGCGTAGCATAACCAGGGTTGTTATTGTACATGTTAATGGCAGTAGGAGCAGTAGGCAACACTTTAGTCAAAGCTAAAGTTTTTGCAAGAGTTTTACAACCACTAGCATTTACTGCCTGAATCTGGATAGATCCAACAGCACCAGCACCAAAAGCAACGTTAGCAAAGTTCACAGTCAATGTATTTGTACCTTGACCAGAAACGATATTCACACCCAATGGCACAGTCCATAAATAAGTTAATGCAGGATCAACAAATGTTGTAACAGAGTAAGTAAATTGAGTTGTAGTTCCAACATAGTTTCCAATAGCAGTTCCAGAAGTAGCACCAACAGGAAGAGTTCCTACCACGATAGCACCAACTACTTCAGTCGGTAAAGCAATTGTTGTTACAGTAAGTAATACTCTTGCACTTTCAGCATTTGCAGCATCAACTTGAGATACGTAATAATTTTTTACACCAACTACTGTTGTTAATGGAGTTGGAGCTGTAGTACTAAAAGTACCACCAGTAGCAACTGTATACCATCTTAAAGAAACACCTGAAGTTGTAAGAGTTGCAGTCAATTGTGAAGCAGCAGCACCTTTACAGTAAGTAAGGTTGGCAACAGTTGGAGTTGAACCTGCTACAATAGGATTAAGCAGTCCAATCATTGCAGAATCAGAGAAATCAGCTAGTGTAGAAGCTAAAGCTCCTGGTCTGTAATCTAAACCTACATACGTGTTAGTTACAGCATCGTATGGCGCTGCCAATACACCTGTACTTGAAGCTTGTGTAGTATTCCCATTTGTTGAGAACCAAGAATTCAATGTAGCTGGGTTAACACCACCAGTAAATGTACCAACATTACCTGCTAAAATGTTACTTTTGAATTTTAATGTACCACCATTTGCATTTCCAACTGCTAAAGATCCATCAACAAAAACGATAGTGTTTTTGAAATCCATGAAAATAGAGTTGTAAATTTTCAATTGTGTAGCTCTTCTTAAACGTAAAGCTCTTTCATGTCCTGTAGCAACAGAAGTTACTGGAGTTAAAGTAGCACGTTTTGATGGTCCAACCATAGTAACATTAGTAAAGATAGCAGATGTAGTGTCAAGTCCACTACCAGATACAGTTCCACCAGCGTTATTATCCGACTCAAAACCTTCTGACGTAGAAACAGACGGGTTATCAGCAATTGAAGGATCTCTTACAGCAAAAGCATATTGTACTATACCTTTGTATCCGTTATCAGTATCAAAATCATCATCTAAATTTCTATATGAAAATAAGTGTTTACAGTTTACAGAACCACCAAACCATTCGAAAGCATCATCATTTGCATAAGATACTTGTA
>JANNCY010000063.1:0-4496 GCA_031387085.1 Flavobacteriales bacterium
CAGAAAGATATATTATAATGATGTTCCTCAAGGATTTACGGCAACAATTTTAGCTATAATTTTATTTAGTGGAGGTTATAAACAAAATAGGTCAGGGAAAAAAGAATGGTAAAAAACCCTAATCTGGTAATTATCTTTACCGGAAAATCACTAAAATTAAAAATTCCATTGAATGCTAATTCGAATAATTTCGACCAGCTATATTTTGTTTCGCCTGCCTGACGTTCATCCCTGTCATATTCATATCCAATTTGCTTAAAGCCCACCCAAGCTCTCATACCTCTTAAATATCGGCTTTGCTCTGGCATGTCGTTCATAGTATCAACTACTCGACGACTTAACATGGAGAAATCTCCACTATCAATTGGAATATTAAAATTTGATATTTTTTTCTGCAGTCTATAATAGGCCGTGTAGGCAAGTTTCTTTAAGAAATTTTCTTTTCTGTTTTTTCTTATCGCATAGATTACATCATAACCATTTACTAACAATTCGTAAAATTCGTTTACTAATTCTGGTGGATCTTGTAAATCTCCATCAATAATCATTGCGCCTTTTATTCCTCTGACATTAGCTAAGCCGGCACTTACTGCCAATTGATGTCCGTGATTTCTTGATAACAAAATACCTGTAAATCTAGGATCTTTTATACAAATATCTTGAATCAACTTACTCGTACCATCTGAACTTCCATCATTAACTAAGATTACTTCACAAGAAAAATCGGTATTATTAATAACATCAATTAGTCTTTGAATTAACTTATCAAAAACTGCTTCTTCATTGTAAAGTGGAACTATTATGGATATATTAATCAACTGTTAAGTTTTTATTTCTTATTAAAATCTCCTCTCGAGAAATATTTCTCTACAAAGCAATATACTAAAATAAAAAAGTATCTGCTTCCCATTTCTTTTATTTTCAACTTGGAAACACCGTATTTTCTATTGGTCCATGAATTGGGAACAATGGTATAGGTATAACCTCTTATAATTGCTTTTAATGGCAATTCTATGGTTAAATTAAAGTGTGGTGACAATATCGGTTTAACTCCATCTATGACCTCTCTTTTGTATAATTTAAAAGCATTTGTGGTATCGTTATATTTTATGCGCATTACCATTCTAATAATAAAATTAGCAATACGATTAATAATTTTCTTTACCCATGGATAATCAATAACTTTTCCTCCTTTTATAAAACGGCTGCCAAAGACACAATCATAATTCCCTTCTATCATAGTAGTATAATAACGTATCAAATCATATGGAGAATCCGATAAATCAGCCATCATCACTGCAACACAATCACCCGAAAAACGTTCTAAACCGTATCGCACTGCATAACCAAAACCGTTTGGTCCCTTATTGGTTCCGTACTTTAATGCTGGATATTTTTGTGCCAATTGTTCTAAAACCTGAAGTGTATTATCTTTAGAATTGTCATTAACCACATAAATTTCATGGTCGATATTGACTTTTGAGAATGCCTCTTCAATTTGGTCGATTGTTTCGGTGATAGATTCTTCTTCGTTATAGGCAGGTATTACGATGCTTAGTTTCATTATTGCTTCTTGATAGTTGCTTCAAAAATTTGTGTCAATATATCATTGATATTATACTTCCAAGTCCAAGCTGGATAATGTGCTTTAAATTTAGAGACATCACTTACCCACCAAATATGGTCGCCAACCCTATTGATTTCAGAATATTCATAATTCATTGACTTTCCTGTAATGGCTTCACACATTTCTATCGCTTCTGCCATCGAGCAATTGGAATGTCTTCCTCCTCCAGCATTATACACTTCGCCTTGACGTGGATTTTGATAAAAATGCCAAAACATATTGACCAAATCCCAACTGTGAATGTTGTCGCGAACTTGTTTTCCTTGATACCCAAAAACGGTATATTTATCTCCTGTAATAGCACATTTCATAAGATAAGATAAAAATCCATGCAATTGTGTTCCGGAGTGATTTGGACCCGTTAAACATCCTCCACGAAAAACACCGGTATTCATTCCGAAATACTTTCCGTATTCTTGAACTAAAATATCAGCAGCTACTTTTGAAGCACCAAATAAGGAATGCTTGGTTTGATCAATACTCATATTTTCGTCAATTCCTTCTTTGAAATACGGATGCGATTCGTCTATTTCCCAACGTTTATCCAATTCAACTAATGGTAAATAATTAGGTGTATCTCCGTATACTTTATTAGTAGAAGTAAAGACAAATGTAGCTTCTTGACAATGTAAACGAGTCATTTCTAACATGTTTAAAGTTCCGTTGGCATTCACCGTAAAATCGGTTAATGGTTCGCGTGCAGCCCAATCGTGGCTAGGTTGTGCGGCTGTATGAACAATTAATTTGATACCGGATTTGTATTTTGAAAATAACTTTTCTAGTTCATCGACATTTCGAATATCGATAGCGTGGTGTTCAAAATTGGAAACTTCTTTTACCAGTTTTTGAGTGTTCCATTCCGTTGACGCATTCGCTCCAAAAAACACTTCACGCATATTATTATCGATACCAATTATCTTGTCAAATTTATCAGCAAAAAAAGCTACTGATTCACTGCCTATCAATCCTGATGAGCCTGTTATAATGCATATTTTCATTCTAAATATTTATTTTTTTATCTGTTTCTATTTGTTTTGTCTCTCCTCCTGCTTTTACCAAAACGATTATTTTGTATTCCCCTTTTTCTAATTTGTCGGCATAAATCCTGCAAAAAAATCCGCCGTCTTTAAGATTCCATTTTTTAAAGTAGGGATTCAAATCAAATCGTTGTGTTTGTTTTGCCGAATAAAATTTTGGTTCACTTTGAGAACTACTTTTTAATCCTATATAAACCTCTTGGTTTACTGTTGAAATGTTATCAAGAAATGCCCATCCATCAATCAGATAACTGTCTTTTATTTTATTTACACCATCTATATTCGCTGAAAGAGCATGTGGTCCTTTTTCCTCCATTTTATTTTCCACAACTCTACTGTATGGGAAAGAGAGCTCTAAATTTTCATCACTTAGAAAGTGGTAGGTTTCCGAAGAAGCTGATTGTTCAATTATTCCACTATAGAGATCAACCATTGATTTTTCTCCGTTTAGATGGCTTTTATCACCAGAATTAAAATACAATACTCCAGATAATGTTTGGTTTTTCCTGACGTTTAAATATTCATATTGATTAAGATTAATGCCAAAATAGTATATCACTGTGCAAATCGCCAATGCCCAAACTTGCTTTTTATTTAATTTTGAATTGGACTCAATAAACCAATAATATAAAGCTATACAGAAAATAATTCCATTGATTCTGTATCTGGATGCGCCTGCTGTTTCCAAACCAAATGATATCCTTGAAACGGCTGTTACCATTGCTGAAATCACCACAAATAACATCAACGAATAATTAAAGAGGTTCTTTTTATAATACTTCGTTTTCGTAATATATAAGAATAGAACAAAAAGAAAAAACCCAATAACTGCAGTTACATTAATCGATTGATTTACATCTTGGGTATAAATTAAAAAGTAATTAAAAGCATTTCCTAAAAAGGCAAAAACAAAAACTACGATTTTTATATTATAATTGATAAGTGTAGTGATTATATCGGCATTTTGTTGTGGTCTATGGAAATCATAAAAATATGCGACCAGTAGTGGTAAGATTAAAAGAAAGTAGAATAAAACATTTTTATATTCTTTTTTATACACTAAAATTAAAATAGAAATAGGTAATAAAAATATACCACCACCTTGAGTCAATAATGCCATATAAAAAAACAGAACGGCAATAAAAATATTTTTTTTACTATTTAGGGTGTCTTTCGCAATAAAATTCAAGCTTAGGATTACAAAAAGAAATACCGTAAAATTGGACATCCCAGCCATAGCAAAGGTCATATTCTCCCAATTGCATAAATTGAACAATAATACACTTACAGGTACAAAAACTAAAAAGCTTCTTTTTAAATTTAGGAATTTTCTAAAAAAGATTAGCGCTATGGCTAAAAGAGAAAGGTTTCCTATGAAAGCCAAAAAGGTGAAATTAACATTCGTCTGCAGTTTATAGGAAATAATCGTCCAAATCCTATCGTAAACGATTCTATGCTCATTGTGCTGCGAAAATAAAAGCGCTGTTTTTTCAGTACTGGAATCTGTTGAAATACATTTGTTTAAAAAATCTAGAATAGCTTGATAATCATCATTAATCGGAGCGTTTACCATATAACAGAAAAACATTCCAAAAAATGTAATTATTGGTAATAGAATTAACCCGCCAGAGATTATTTTTCGTTTCATATCTTATTTTAATATTGATTCCAATTGTTTTGTGTTATCTCTAATCCAATTATAAATATCTTGGAAAACCGTCTCAACCGATCGTTTTGGTTTCCATCCTATTTCTTTTTCAATTAAAGAATTGTCGGTAATATAAATCCTCAAATCAGCTGGTCTTGTTTGGGATTCGGAGCCAATTGTAATT
>JANNCY010000065.1:0-29049 GCA_031387085.1 Flavobacteriales bacterium
AATTACAATTGGCTCCGAATCCCAAACAAGACCAGCTGATTTGAGGATTTATATTACCGACAATTCTTTAATTGAAAAAGAAATAGGATGGAAACCAAAACGATCGGTTGAGACGGTTTTCCAAGATATTTATAATTGGATAAAAGCAAATGAAAAACAATTAGAATCCATTTTAAAATAATATGAAAAATAGTTTCTTCAGCACATTTTTTAAAAGCAAAACGAATATTCTTGGTTTATTGATTGCCTTTGTTGGAGCCTATGTGCTTTTTCCGAGTTATCTTGAATTGAATGTGATGCCACTATCATTATCTAAAGAATTATGGATGTCTTTAGATCCTTCTTGGGTTATTGCATTAAATTATGTAAAACTTAAAGGAATGACTTGGGGTACCGACATTGCTTTTACGTATGGTCCGTTAGCACATTTATTAACAAGAGCCGGCTGGGGAGAAAATAAACTGACATTCTTGGTTTTCGACCTTTTTATTGCGTGTAATTATTTCCTTTTATTTTTCATTTCTTTTCAGAAAAGCGGTTCAAAGCTGCTAACAGTTTTTATTATTTTATCCATTTGTTTGTTGTTTCCAATATGGTTAGGGTCAGCCAATGCTATGGTTTTAATGGCTTTTCTTGTTTTTTGGATTCGAATGAGTATCGAAAAACCGAAGTGGTTTTATTATGTTTTTCAGATAGGAATTATAACACTACTTTTTTTCACGAAGTTTAATACCGGACTTATTGCTTTTCCGTTATTTTTATCGGGAATCACGTATAATATACTGTCTAAAAACGGGAACAGAATTGCATTACTTTCTTATGCTATTGTACCAATAGTTTTAATTGTAGCGTTGTGTTTTCCTTTTAAAGTTGATTTGTTGGCGTATGTTACATCAGGATTTGAAATCGTTTCTGGATATAATGATGTGATGTATTTAAAAAATCAATTGGAATACAGTTATTCGATTGCTTTGTTTATAATAGTGATTTTAACAGCAATTATTTTTATAAATAACTATTCCAATAAAAAGGAGAGTTGGTTAAAAACAGCAGTCCTATTGTTCTTATTTGGCACGTCCGTTTTTGTTTTATATAAACAAGCTTTTGTCAGAGGAGATGTTGGCCATTTAAAAGACTTTTTCGTATTTATTCCATTAATTATTTTATGTAATGTTGATCTGTATGCCAATTTTAAAAACAAGTATATAAAGTTGCTTTTTTTGGTTCCATTAGTGTTGACTCTTTACTTTATCTATATCCGATGTGATAAAGAAAATGACCTCAAAGATAAGTTTAGGAAGACCGATTACATTACAGCATACAAAGCATTTACGACTACATCAGGAATGCATTTGTATCAAAATAATTTTCCACTTCCGGCTTCTGTATTACAAAAAGTAGGTACTAGCACTGTAGATGTTTTTCCGTGGAATATTCAGTTATTAATTGAAAATAAATTGAACTATTTGCCAAGACCCACAATTCAATCGTATAATGCGTATACGCCGTATCTCGAAAAGTTAAATTTCGAACATTACAATTCATCAAAAGCCCCCGAATTTGTAATCTACGATTATGCTTCTATAGACGACAGATACCCTCTTTTTGACGAGTCCAGAGTAAATGTAGCTTTGGCTTACAATTACCAATTAGCCGAGGTTTTTGAATACGATGGCAGAAAGATTTTATTATTGCAAAAGAAAAAAGAATTTAAAAAAGTCACATTCACGATGACGAAAGAATATGCGATGTATTTAAACGCTCCCTTGGTTCCAAAAGAAGGTGTTTATTATGAAGTCTATTTTTATAATTCACTAAAAGGAAAGGCGGTTTCCGTTTTAGAACACGCTCCGGAAATCGGTATGGAAATACTGGCAAGTGATGGAACAATAACGTATTTTAAAACGTCCAAATTGCTTTTGGAATTGGGCGTTTTTTCATCACAATTCATAACGCAAACCAGCGATTTTATGAACATGATACAACCCAACGAAAGTGTAAAAAACAGACAAATCAAAGCTTATTATTTCAAACCAGTTCATGGGAATTCGTTTAATGATAAAATGAAAATAATAGAATATAAAATAAATTAAAGTAATGAATATTTGTATCATAACCGGCTCATCAGGATTAATAGGAAGTGAATCAGTAGCTTTTTTTGCCGATAAATTCGACAAAATTATTGGCATTGATAACAACATGCGTGAGGTTTTTTTTGGAGCCAATGCTTCAACAGAATGGAACACTCAAAAATTAGTCAAAGAAGTCTCAAACTTTGAACACCACGCTATCGATATTCGCAATGTAGCAGAATTAGAAAAACTCTTTTCAAAATACAATTCCGAGATTAAATTAATAGTGCATACAGCAGCCCAACCCAGTCACGATTGGGCAGCACGCGAACCATTAACCGATTTTACAGTAAATGCAAACGGCACATTAAACATGCTTGAAATGACACGTTTACATGCGCCGGAAGCGACGTTTATTTTTACATCAACCAATAAAGTATACGGTGACACACCCAATTATTTACCCTTAGTTGAATTGGATAAACGTTGGGAAATAGACGAATCGCATCCGTATTACAAAGAAGGAATTGATGAACTAATGAGTATCGACCAAACCAAACATTCCTTATTTGGCGCATCAAAAGTAGCCGCTGATATTTTAGTTCAAGAATATGGAAAGTATTTCGGAATGAACACTGGTGTTTTTCGCGGAGGATGTTTAACAGGTCCAAATCATTCCGGAACGCAGTTGCATGGCTTTTTGTCATACTTGATGAAATGTGCCATTACAGAAGATAAATATACTGTTTTTGGGTATCAAGGAAAACAAGTTCGCGACAACATTCACAGTTGGGATTTGGTGAATATGTTTTGGCATTTTTATCAAAATCCACGTCAAGGCGAAGTGTATAATGCTGGCGGAGGAAGACACTCCAATTGTTCAATGGCTGAAGCTATAGAAATGTGCGAAAAAATTACAGGTAAACCAATGAATTATGAATACACCGAAGCCAACCGAATTGGCGACCATATTTGGTGGATTAGCGATGTTTCTAAATTTAAGGCACATTACCCAAACTGGACTTGGAAGTATGATATTAATGATATTTTGACCCAGATCTATATTGCAACGAGTAATAAAAAAAATTAAATGAACATTCGAACTCAAATAATTCAAAAGCTAGTTCATATTAACGAAGCTATTTTCTTTTATCCAAAACTAAAAAGATTTTACGCTGAGAATTTAAAAAAAGAAAATATAAATATTATTGATGTTGGAGCTAACAAAGGACAATCAATTGATTTTTTCTTAAAAATTAATCCAAATGCTGCGTTTGATTCGTTTGAACCAAACAAAAAATTATTTGTTTATTTACAAAACAAATACCAAACAAAGGAGAACATTAAATTGCATAATTTCGGCGCAAGCAATATAAAAGGAGAATTGGTTTTTCATGAAAATATTTTAGATGAAACTTCTACTTTTGAAGAATTGAATTTGGATTCAAAATATTTAGAAAAGAAAGCCAAAGTTTTAGGAGTTACTAAAGAAAATATAATCGTCGACAATTATAAAGTGGAAGTAATTCGATTGATAGATTTTTTAAAAGAGAATCCAAACAAAGAGTTTGATGTTTTGAAAATCGATGTTGAAGGTCATGAACTACAATGTTTACAAGGATTATTTGTAAATTCGAATGAGGTTTTACCAATACGTTTTATTCAGTTAGAAAGTCACAATGACGATATGTATTTAATTAACAATCAACATCAAGATATTGAAAGTATTTTAAACAAAAATGGATTTGAAAAGGCAGCAGAAATTAAACATGGTTTTGGTGATTTTGCAGAAATAATATATGAGAATACGAAGAAATAAATGAAACTAAGCATTGTAATTCCAGCCTATAACGAAGAAGAATCGATTGCCGAGACCATTGAGCAAATCGAAGAAGCATTCTCTAAAGTAAGCATTGATCATGAAATTTTTATCGTCAATGATAATTCGAAAGACAATACGATTCAGGTATTAGAAGCATTGGCTCAAAAATATCCTTCCGTTAAATATGAAACCAATTTAGGGCCGAATGGTTTTGGTTATGCAGTGCGATTCGGATTAGAACGTTTTTCGGGTGATTGTGTAGCGATAATGATGGCCGATTTGTCTGATTCTCCTTATGATTTAATTCGCTATTATACTAAAATGGTTGAAGGGAATTACGATTGTGTTTTTGGAAGTCGATTTATAAAAGGAGGAAAAGTAATTGATTATCCTTGGGTAAAAAAAATAATAAACCGCATTGCTAATTTTATCATCAGAATGGTAATGCGAATTAAATACAATGATACAACAAACGCATTTAAATTATATAAAAGAGAAGTCATAGACGGAGTAAAGCCTATCTTGTCTCCTCATTTTAATTTAACCATTGAGTTGCCATTAAAAGCAGTTATAAGAGGGTATTCCTACACGGTAATTCCAAATTCCTGGACGAACAGAAAATACGGTGTTTCTAAATTAAAAATAAAAGAAATGGGAAGTCGTTATTTTTTTATTTTGGTCTATTGTTTTGTGGAAAAATATTTCTCGAGAGGCGATTTTAACAAGAAATAAATGATTTTGTTTAATAAAAAAAAAGTTTAATTTTACAAAAAAATAATTAAAATGAAAACAAGAATAATTCTAGCAATAGTATTGATGACCACATTTTTTGTAGGTTGTAAAAACGAGAAATCTGTTGACAGTCTTGAAGTTGTAACGCCCGAAACAATTGTAGACAAAACCTTTAAAGTTACCTTAAATGTAATCTTAAAAAAGGACGATACTTTTAGTTTGTTTTATACAGAAGATGGAACAACCGATTTTAGCAAAACAGCACCAATCTGGAAAGCGGTAAAAGGGAGTGACGCAGAACAAAGTGTTGTTTATAATTTACCGGAAGAAGTATTTCCTTCTCAACTAAGATTAGATTTCGGTTTGGCAAAAGTTCAAGATGACATAACATTAAAAAGTGTAATTTTAGAATATAAAGGCAAAAAAAGAGAAATAGTTGGTCCAGAGCTGGCAAGCTTT
Source organism: Flavobacteriales bacterium (assembly GCA_031387085.1). Lineage (GTDB taxonomy): Bacteria > Bacteroidota > Bacteroidia > Flavobacteriales > Flavobacteriaceae > Flavobacterium. The sequence continues at coordinate 5,086 of JANNCY010000065.1, forward strand.
TTCCAAGCAGATTTAAATAAATGTACTTTCGATGCGAGTACAGGAATAATTAAAGCAGTAATCAAAGACGGCGTTAGACAATTTCCATCACTTTATCCACAGGAAAAAATGCTTAAACCAGAAATGGAAAAATTAGCACAATAAGTTTTTTCCAACATAACAAAAAAACTCACAAAAGAAACAAATTCCATTGTGAGTTTTTTTGTTTTTAAAACTCAAAGCAAAACCCTTTTTCCTTTTTATGAAATATTATATAATAATTAGAAAATAAATTCTTACATTTAATTCAATCTAGATTAAAAAGTAGAATTACAAACTATTAAATTTATAATCATGAAAAGTAAAGAAAGGTTTTTAATACTAATATCGTTTTTTTTCAGTTTAAGTGTTATTTCCCAAACCAGTCAATTAGATCCAATTATAGATACATCGGCTAATTATACAGGCGATGTATCTTATAACACGGGTGAAGTATACGTTATATTCACAATTCAAAATGATTTCATAGTATCTAAAGATCCACAAGAAATAGTTAATGATATAATCGAAGAATCAACTACTGATAAAAGCATTACTATTTATCCGAATCCCGTAACTAATATTCTTACAATTACTACTTCAGACAAAAAAAGAATCGACAAAATTACTATATTCAGTATGGATGGAAGAATTATATTAAATCAGGAAATACAAAACAATCAAGTAGACCTAACAAATTTACCAGTTGGCTCCTATATTTTAAAAACTGATTATTCAGAATCAATAAACTTTAAATTAATTAAGCTATGAAAAAGTTATTTCTAATTATTATTTTAATAAGTACTATTGCTTATTCTCAAGTACCGCCTCAAGGAATAAGTCATCGAGGAACTGTTTATAGTACAAATGGGACTGTTGTAGCAAGCAGTAACGTTGGTATTCAAGTTATTATTTTGGAAAATTCGGCAACTGGGACAGAAGTTTATAAAGAAACTTTTACCATTATGACCAACACTTTTGGTCAATATAGTTTAAATATTGGACAAGGAACTCCTTCTCCTCCTTTTGATAATACATCGTTTAGTAAAATTAATTGGGGAACAAATCTGAAATATTTAAAAATAAAAATAGATCCAACAGGAGGAACAAATTATAATGCCATCGTTGGTTCAAACCAATTAATGAGTGTTCCATACGCATTGTACGCTTTAAATTCACAAGTAAGAGTTTTTAATAACATTCTTGAATTAAGGAATGCAACGGGCAATACAAATGAAGTAGCATATATTAAAGGACATACAACACCTGGAGACTGCGGTGAAGGAAATTTTATTTGGAAAGCATTGCCAACTGGTAACTCAGGAATTAATGATAACAATGGCACTATTATAAGAGATAATTCAAAACCTTTTGGATGGATTAGATTAATTGATGATAAGATTAATGTTAAGTATTTTGGTATTGATTTCACAGCTACAGATCAAGGTAATGTAATACAAAAAGCCATTGATTTTGCAACTCTTAATGCCTTGAACTCTATAATAACCAATACGCCAACAAATATTTATTTTAAAGACATTACAAATAGCGGAAGTACGGTTTATATCCCTGCAGGGGAATATAAAATTATTGATAAAATAACATTAAAATATGGAGTAAGCATTGAGGGCGATGGAATCATTAGCACAGTATTAAAAGCCGTGAATACATCTCAACCTAATGGATCTATGGTAGATTTAGATGCTGGTCAAGTTATAGGTGTTCATGTATCAAACATATTTTTTGATGGAGGTGTTCCAGCAGGTGACCCAACAGCGACTTCAACAATTACAAAACACTGTATGTATTTAAAAGCACAACCAACTGCTGTTTTTGGAAATACAGGCGGATTATGGAGCTCTACTTTTAAAAACATTAAAATAAGAAATTTTAATGGAATTGGAATTTTACTTGAAGGTAGTGGTATTAATTCACAATCAACAGTTGCAGATTATTCATCTCCTAATCAAGACCTTATTTTTGAAAATGTTAATATTGCTAGACAAAAAAACAATTCAAATTGTCTGTTAATAAGAGGGATGCATGGACAATTAACATTTATTAATTGCGGGTTTGATGGTTTACAATATAATATGACACCAACATCATTTGACACAACCAAATATTTTAATGTTGCCATTGAAACAAATGCTGTCCAAGCGGCGGTTATAAAATTTTTAACATGTACTTTTCAATATTCAGAATATGGTGTATTCACTACTTATGCAGAAAGTGTTACTTTTGATAATTGTTGGTTTGAACTTCTTGACGTGAGTGTATTTGCCTCTAAAGCAGCCATAAATTCAAACGCTAGTAAATGCATAAATATAGCAAATAGTAGATTTGCAAATGCCTCAGGTTTTGGTTCAGTAACAGTAGGAAATAAAAACCCTTCGGGAGGTTCTTGTATTTCAGTGAATGGTGGATCAAACGTTAATATTCAAAACAATTACGTTCTTGTTTCTGATATAAACTATAATAATCCAAACAATTACTTTATTAAAAGCGGATCTATTGACTCTAAAATAAACGCATTAAATAACTCTTTTCAAAATCCATCTCTTGGAAAAACATTAGGAATTGCCAATAATACAATTAGTATCACGGGAAATAGTTTAATTACTTTTGGATATAAATTTGTTACGGTTAATTGTATACCAACAACAAACACAACTAATAACATTAAAGAATTAGTTTGTGATATTAGCGCGGGTGAAATGATTACAATAAGAGCTACAGGAACTACAGGGCAACATATAAAATTTGACAACACAAAAAATATAGTTTTTGCAAAAACAGCTACAACTTCATTCGTTCTTCTTCCTAAAGAAACAGCGACATTTATGAAAATTGATTCTCCTATAACTGTCGGTAGCACTATATACAATGAAACGTATCAATTAATATCTGTAAATAAAACATATTAAACTGTTTGAATATCTTTTGATATAATCTAACATTTAAATTTCCATCGCTTAAAGCAGAATTAGAAAAGTTAGCTCAGTAAGTTAAAGTCAATTATCCTATATTTGAACAATATTAAGAACAAGATTAAAGAATATGAATTGTAAGATTTGTGATAGTGAAACATATAAGATTTTCAATGCGGTGGTTTTAAATAAATACAATGTGGATTACTTTCAATGTAAAAATTGTGGTTTTGCACAAACAGAAAAACCGTATTGGCTTCAGGAAGCTTACGAAAGTCCAATCAATTTATCAGATACAGGAGTCATCTACCGAAGTGAGCGCATGTCAAAAATCACGACCACTTTAATCACTCTTTTTTACAATAAAAATGCTTCATTTCTTGATTATGCAGGAGGTTTGGGCGTTTTTACCAGATCGATGAGAGATATTGGTTTTGATTATTATTGGCATGATCCGTACACAAAAAACGAATTGGCCAGAGGTTTTGAAGGCAGTTTAGACAAAAAATACGAAGTGGTCACCACATTTGAAAGCTTTGAGCATTTTGAAAATCCATTGGATGAAGTAGAAAAAATTCTGAAATTCACAGACACTATTATCTTAACTACCGATTTGATTTCTAATCCGGCGCCGGCACATTTACAATGGTGGTATTATGGTTCTGAACATGGGCAACATGTTGCTTTTCACTCGGAACAATCCTTTAAAGTGTTGGCTAAAAAATACAATTTACACTATCATAAAGCGCTGAATGTTCATGTCTTAACAAAGAAAAATATCGGATTTATAGGAACAACCTTCTTAAAATTCAAATATGCCAAACAGCTATTGTATTTAGGCTATTTTTTAATCACACCTTTCTTGAAATCAAAAGCGATGGACGACATGAATAGTTTTTATGTGACCAAATACTAGTTTCTTCTCGTTATTTATCGAAAATAAATTATAATACATGAGTATTTTTACTAAAAAAAAGATAACCGATTTTATAATTTATGGTTTTGGTCAAGTCATCAACTTAGTCAGTCCATTGCTGGTCATGCCTTTTTTAATTTTACGCTGCGGGGAAGACGGTTTAGGAAGAGTTGGCGTTGGTTTTTCATTCGCACTTATCGTTAATGGTATCATTGATTACGGTTCGTACATTACTGGAGTGAAAGACATATCCATAAACCGGGATAACGCTGCTGTTCTCGAAAACAAGGCAAAAGCCATTTATCTATCGAAGTTTTTTTTACTGCTGATTGCAATCGTTTGCATTTCACTTCTCGTTTATTTTGTTCCTTTTTTGGCAAGGGATAAAACACTTTTTTTCTTGAGCATTCCGATTATTATCGGACAATTCATAAATCCACAATGGTTTTTTCAAGGTGTAGAAAATTTCAAATGGATTTCGATTGTCAATGTAGTCTCAAAAGTGATTTACATTCTGCTGGTGTTGCTTTTCATTAAAGAGAAAAGCGATTATGTGTATGCTAATTTATTTTTCGGAGTAGGAGCCATTATCGGAAACAGTATCGGACTCATTTGGTTGATCAATAAATACAATTTCAATCTCAGAAATTTTTCTACATCGAATGCTATCGGGATTCTAAAAACCGAATTTAGTTTCAGCGTTTCACAGTTCTTTTTATCGATGTACCAATTCTTTCCAATCATCATCATTAGTTATATTGGAGGCGATTTTATGGCAGGACAATTCCGCGTTATCGATCAAATCATCACGATTTTTAAAACGTATCTGAATATGTTTTTCTACTTTGTTTATGCCAACATTTGTTTTGAATTGAATAAAAACCTGAAAAACGGAATCAAAATTTGGAAACAATACAACGGAACAAATTTTATCATGCTCTTTGTTTTAATGCTTTTATTTTACGTGTTTTCTGATTCTATTTTTGTGTATTTTAAAATAGAAAATAGTCGAATTCCGCAAATGTCAAGCTATTTTAAATTGGGATTAATTGTACCCTTACTTGTTTCCATTTCACAACCGTTACGACAATTGATGTTTGCCTTTAATGAGAATAAAATTTACATCAAAATAACCATCATTACTACGGTTTTAAACTTTGTCTTATTGTCCTTTTTAACCAAACAAAAAGGATTGAGCGGTGCATTTTTCTCTATTATTTTAATTGAATTTATTATTATAGTTTTGTACTTAAATATTTTAAAAAAATACTTTAAAGAAAACAGCACGAATGAGCTTTAAAATTTCAAATAACTTACTTTGCCAATTGCTGTTTGCACTCTGTATTGGCGTTCCTTATTTGAATATTTATGAATTGACTTTTTTGGTTTGGGTAACTACCTTATTCATCACTTTAAAACAAAAGTATTCACTCACCGTTTTTCAATATGTTTTTCCCTACATCATGGTGATGATAATTGGTTCGTTCACACTCTTTTTTTACGAGAGCACGTTATATGAAATTATTCGCGATATTACGTATTTGGTTAAACCCATAATCGGTATCTTAATCGGTTATCAGCTATGCAGAAGTACAACAGTGAAACCAATGAACACCATTGTAAACGTCGGACTCTTCATCGCAATAACGCATTTAATTATCATTTTTTGCAACGCAATTATCCATAAGGTTGTTAATATTAATGAACTAAGAGAATACTCGGGTTATTTTAGTGATTTTGAAGTGTATGCTTTAATTATTGTACTTTTTCACAAACAATTCGAAATTTTCTTGAGTCCAAAACGATTTTGGTTTTTATTTATCGTCATTGGAATCTCGAGTTTTTTGTATTTATCAAGAGCCAACTTCATCCAATTCTGTCTTTTTTATATGGTTTTAAAAGGGTATTTCTCTTTAAACAAAAAGACGGTAATCATTCTTACAACCATCGTTTCATTAACACTTATTGGCTACGCCATTATATACAACAACAACTATTCTAGAAACGGAAAAGGTTTAGAAGCATTGATGTATAAAATCAAAAATGCACCAATTGAAGCTTTCAAAACAAAAATTGATAAAGACGATTACCAGGATTTTAATGATAATTTCCGATCGTATGAAAACATTTTAACGGTAAAGCAAGTTTCTAAAGAAGGCACTTTTGCCATAATTGCCGGAAAAGGTTTTGGCGCAACTATCGATTTGGGAAGAAAAGTCCGTACCAACGACGACACATATGTAAGCCACGAAGCCATTTTACACAATGCTTTTATGACCGTGTTTTTAAAATCGGGATTGATTGGTGTTTTTTTTATGATTTATTTTATCTATATCTTAATGAGGCAAAAGAAATCAGAAATTAACATGGTAAAACAAATCAACTTTTTATTAGTTGCAACCGGAATATTTTTAATATTTGACAACTGGGTTTTATTGGGATTGTTTTTAAAAACGGAAAATAAATCGGTTGTCATCGGTTTTATCTTATGTTATAAAGAATTGATTAATAGAGCAGCAGCACAGCATCCAAATTTAATTTATGAAACCAATTAAAATTTTTGTTGATTGTCATGTATTCGATTATGGATTTCAAGGGACAAGAACATACATTCAAGGACTTTATTTAGAGTTGCTAAAAGATAAAAGTAAAACGTTTTATTTCGCAGCAGGCAACATTTCCAATCTTAAATCTATTTTTGGTGAAGCCGATAACATTCATTATTTAGAATACAGTTCGAAAAACAAATACTACCGTTTGCTTATCGATATTCCGCGGTTGATTCGCAAAAATAAAATTGATTTTGCTCATTTTCAATATGCCGTTCCTCCCATAAAAAGATGCAAATACATTGTTTCTACTCACGATGTTTTATTTTTAGATTATCCGGAATATTTTCCAAAGTTGGATAGTTTTATCAAGCATCAACTCTATAAATACAGCGCCAGAAAATCGGACATAGTACTAACAGGTTCCCAATTTTCAAAAGAAAAATTAGAAAAGCATTTTAAAATTAACAACGTCTTTGTTCAAGTATACGGCGTAGAACCCGTTTTTTTTGAAGAGTACGATAAAGAAAAAATACAAAACGAAGTAGCGGAAAAGTATCATTTTAGTAAATACATCATTTATATTTCGAGACACGAGCCACGAAAAAATCACTTTTTATTGTTAAAAGCTTTTGTCGAATTGGAACTGTACAAATCGTTCCATCTCGTTTTAATTGGTGATGTAACGTTTCGGGATGTTCCTTTTGATTCGATGATGTCAACTTTAGAAAAAGACATAAAAGATAAAATTATTTTGTTGAACAAAGTCGATTTTACATCCATGATTTTACTTTTGAGAGGTGCTGAGTTGGCTATTTATCCTTCAAAAGCAGAAGGATTCGGATTGCCTCCAATTGAATCTGTTGCCGCGAAAGTCCCAACGATTTGTTCCAACACCACCTCAATGGCTGAGTTTAATTTTTTTGAAAATGATTTCATCAATCCGTTGGATTTAGAAGACATTAAAAGCAAAATGCTGACAAAGATTGCCACACCAGACGTAAAAAGATTAAATGAATTAGCTACTTTTGTAAAAAACAAATACAATTGGAAAGCATCGGCAGACAGGTTTAATTTCATTTTAAATACCAAAATAAATTAGAATTAAAACAATTGGTTTCCCGATTTGAATAGCATATATCAAAATGAAAAAAGCAATAATTACAGGAATTACAGGTCAAGATGGTGCTTATTTAGCAGAATTACTTTTAGAAAAAGGATACCAGGTTTTCGGAACGTATAGAAGATCAAGCTCCATGAATTTTTGGAGAATTGAAGAACTCGGAATCCATACCAATCCTAATCTACAATTAATAGAATACGATCTAAATGATCAAATGAGTAACATTCGATTACTAGAAAAGATTCAACCCGACGAAATTTACAACCTTGCAGCACAAAGTTTTGTGGGCGTTTCATTTGATCAACCTATTTATACCGCACAAACAACCGGAATTGGAGCGTTGCACATCCTTGAAGCCATCCGAATGGTGAATCCGAAAATTAAATTTTATCAGGCATCAACCTCAGAAATGTTTGGAAAAGTACAAGAAGTTCCGCAAACCGAAAAAACACCTTTTTACCCTAGAAGCCCTTATGGATTTTCGAAATTATTTGCACATTGGGCAACGATAAATTACCGAGAAAGTTATGGTATTTTTGGAGTTAGCGGTATTTTATTTAACCACGAATCGCCATTAAGAGGAAGAGAATTCGTGACTAGAAAAATAACAGACAGTGTTGCGAAAATTCATTTAGGCAAACTAGATAAGATTGAATTAGGGAATTTAGAAGCCGAAAGAGATTGGGGATACGCTAAAGAATATGTAGAAGGAATGTATAAAATGTTGCAATATCCCACTCCGGAAACATTTGTATTAGCAACCAACAAAACACAAACCGTTAAAAGCTTCGTTGAATTATCATTCAATAACATTGGTATTGAGATGGAATGGAAAGGAAAAGAAGACAATGAAAAAGGATATTGTTCTAAAACAGGAAAGTTATTGGTAAATGTGAATCCGCAATTTTATCGTCCGGCAGAAGTGGATTATTTGGTTGGCGACGCACAAAAAGCGAAAGACCTTTTAGGATGGGAAGCCAAAACCAATCTTAAGGATTTATGTGCCAATATGGTCGAAAAAGACATAATACGAAACACCAATGGATTCTCTTTCTAATAAAGTAGTAATTACAGGGATTAATGGATTTACAGGAAAATATTTAAAAAAATATTTAGAGAAAAATAATTATGTCGTGTTCGGAATTTCAAATCAAATTGAAGACAACGACAACACCATTTTTCAATGTGATATTACCAATATTGAGGAAATAAAAGCAACACTACTAAAGATTAAACCGAATTACATCATTCATTTAGCGGCGATTTCTTTTGTTCAACATGCCGACATTCAGGAAATATACAATGTTAATGTAATTGGCACTCAAAACCTGTTAGAATCGTGTATCGAAATACAAGGATCGATTAAAAAGATAATTCTGGCAAGTAGTGCCACCGTTTACGGAAATCAATCGCCATCTGTTCTTGACGAAAGTCTTTGTCCGAATCCGAATAATCATTACGGAATAAGTAAATTAGCTATGGAGCTTATGGCGAAGACGTACTTCCATAAATTACCGATACTAATTTCCCGACCCTTTAATTATACTGCTCCAGGTCACGGAGAACAATTTGTAATTCCGAAAATCGCCAAAGCATTTAATGCCAAAGCAAAGGAAGTGGAACTTGGTAATTTGGATGTGTACAGAGAATACAATTCTATCAATTATGTTTGTGAAGTGTATTTCAAGTTAATGAAATCGGAAGTTCATTCAGAAATTGTAAATATTGCTTCAGGTAAAACCCATTCTTTACAGGAAATTATTACTCAATTTGAAACAGAATTCAATCATAGCATTGCAGTAAAAATAAATCCGCTTTTTATTAGAAAAGACGAAACATTTCGTTTAGCAGGCAGTACACAAAAATTAAGTACCTTAATTGATTTACCAAAAAATAATAGCATAGATGCTGTTATTAAATCTTTTTTGGAGTAATAAATGTTATTTTAATTTTTCCTATTTTTGCTCCCTGAAAAAGAAATTGCCCAATGAAAATTGCCATTTTAGGAACTCGAGGAATACCAAATTACTATGGTGGTTTTGAGCAATTTGCTGAATTTTTTTCGGTTTATTTAGTCGAAAAAGGACACGAAGTATATTGTTATAATTCGCACAATCACAAGTACCAAGAAAAAACATTTCATGGCGTAAATCTGATTCACCAAAACGATCCCGAACATAAATACGGAACCTTCGGTCAGTTTATTTACGACTACAATTGTATCATCGATTCTCGCAAAAGAGATTTTGACATCATTCTTCAATTGGGATATACCAGCAATTCTATTTGGTATTTTCTATTGCCAAAAAAACCAATTATCATTACGAACATGGATGGAATAGAGTGGAAACGCTCTAAATATTCCAAACCAGTGCAGCAATTTTTACGATTTGCTGAACGATTAGCAGCCATTAGTAGCGATTATTTAGTTTCGGATTCACTAGGGATAAAAAAATTCTTACTAGAAAGATACCAAAAGGATTCTACGTACATTGCTTATGGAGCCAATACATTTAATGCTCCTAATGAAGAAATTATAAAACAATACGAAGTAGAAAAACAAAACTACCACATGATAATGGCGCGTTTTGAACCCGAAAACAATCTCGATATGGTATTGCAAGGTGTGGCATTAAATACGCAGGATGCTACTCCGATTTTAGTTATTGGTAATCACAATACAAAATATGGTGAATTCTTAAAAAACAAATTTAAAGAACATCAAAAAATTCGATTCATAGGAGGTATTTATAACATCGAACATCTTAATAATCTTCGGTACTATTCGGAGCTTTATTTTCACGGACATTCTGTTGGCGGAACAAATCCTTCGTTACTTGAAGCAATGGCTTCAAATGCTTTAATTGCAGCTCATGACAACGATTTTAATAAAGCAATATTAAGAGAAAACGGCTATTATTTCTCCAATCCAACTGAAGTTAAAAATTTACTGCAAACTATCAAAAAAAATGATAACTTGCCATTGCTACTAAACAACTACAATGCAATAGTAAATGAATTTAATTGGGAAAAAATAAATGGTGATTACTTACAATTATTTGAAGAATGTAGTAAGAAAGGAAAAAGAGGAAATACGAAATAATCCTTTTATTGCATGTATTGCTTTAGCTTTAATTACACTTCCTTTAACTTACAAATACAATAGTATTTCGGTAATTCTATTAATATCATTTTCATTATTTCAAATAACAAAAAAACAATTTTACTTTCAAAAAAACCTACTGCTACCCGTTTTACTTTACGGATTAATGGCCTTATCACTATTATGGACAATCGATTGTAAAGAAACTGCTAAAGCGTTATTAAAAGAATTGTCGTTTGTTTTAATTCCATTTTGCTTTTTTTTAAATCCGCCACTTATAGAAAGCGAAAAGAATAAAGTAATCCAATATTTCTCCTACTTCTCTTTTGGATATGCTTTGTTTTATTTGATTAAAGCGATTGTTAGATATTGTATTACTAAGGATTTTAATGTTTTTTTCTATCATGAATTGGTCACTTTTGATGTCAATGCAATTCATGTTTCTATTTATATTTCTATCGCTTTTTTTTGGTTTTTTCTAAAAAAACAAAAATTCATAATTGATAAAATTGCTATTTTCACTTTGTTACTGTTGCTATTTTTATTGTCGTCAAAAAACATCATTATCGTTTTTATTCTTTTGATAGTTGCTTGTTATTTTATGGAATCAAAAGTTAAATTTAGCAAAAGAACAAAGTACTTGGCATTATTTACAATAGCTCTAATTGGAATTCTTTTTTATGGAAAAATAAAAGAGCGGTTTTCCATTGAAATAAATTCAAATAAAGCAGAACATTCGGTAAATAATGAAATTAGCAATCAACAAGGTTTGGTTTATAATGTTAGTATTAAAGATGCGTGGACTAAAGAAAAATTTCAAGCTAATGATTACTTCCCAGGAACTGCTTTACGTGTTTATCAAGCTAGGATTTTTATGGAAATGCTTCAAGAAGACAACACTTTTTTTACCGGATATGGATTAAATGCCACACGCCATAAAATACAACAAAAGCAAGTCGAACACAATCTATACCCCGATTATGGGAACTACAACTTTCACAATCAATACATTCAAACTTTTGCAGAGTTGGGAGTTGTAGGTTTGGTATTATTACTATTACTAGTAGCGATTAACCTTAAAAATGCTATAAAAACAAAACATTTTATACATTTTTCTTTTGCAGTTCTAATGATAAGCTTATTTTTGACAGAATCTTTTTTATCAAGACAAAGAGGGATTGTTTTTTTTACACTACTGTACTGTTTGTTTAATTCGGGAATTGTAAAAAAGGATTCGGTAAAAGAATAAAAAATGAAAAGAATTTTAATAACAGGAGCTGCTGGTTTTTTAGGCTCTCATCTTTGTGATCGATTTATTGCGGAAGGCTATTTTGTAATAGGAATGGATAATCTTATCACAGGAGATTTAAAGAATATTGAGCATTTATTTAAGCTTAAAAACTTTGAATTCTATCATCACGATGTAACGAAGTTTGTTCATGTTCCCGGTGATTTAGATTACATACTTCATTTTGCATCACCTGCAAGCCCGATAGATTATTTAAAAATTCCAATTCAGACGTTAAAAGTGGGTTCTTTAGGAACGCACAATTTATTAGGATTAGCCAGAGTAAAAAAGGCGCGAATTCTTATAGCATCCACATCTGAAATTTACGGAGATCCGCTAATTCACCCACAAACAGAGGAATACTATGGGAATGTTAATACCATAGGACCACGAGGTGTTTATGATGAAGCAAAAAGGTTTCAGGAATCGATTACTATGGCATACCATACTTTTCACGGGGTGGAAACCAGAATCGTTAGGATTTTTAATACCTACGGACCAAGAATGCGTTTAAACGACGGAAGAGTAATTCCGGCTTTTATTGGTCAAGCATTACGTGGAGAAGATTTAACTATTTTTGGTGATGGTAGTCAAACGCGTTCGTTTTGTTATGTAACCGATCAAGTGGAAGGTATTTTTAAGTTGCTGCATTCTGATTACGTGTATCCTGTAAACATTGGAAACCCAGATGAAATAACAATAAAAGATTTCGCGGATGAAATCATTAAATTAACTGGAACAAGTCAAAAAGTAGTCTACCATCCTTTACCTATAAATGATCCATTACAACGTCAACCAGACACCACAAAAGCGAAAAACATTTTAGGTTGGAGCGCCAAAGTAAATAGAGAAGAAGGAATGAAATTGACGTATGATTATTTCAAATCCTTATCTTCAGAAGAACTTTTAAAAGAAGAACACAAAGATTTTAAAGGATATATTCATTAATATGGTTGCACAGCAAACAGGAAGATATTCAAAATATATTAGACCAATTAGTGTCATTTTTGATTTACTTGTAATATCGATATTGAGCTTATTCTTCTTTAAGAAGTTAAACCTCAATTGCCTTTATTATTTAGCATATCAAACATTTGCATGGATTACCATCGCATTAATTGTAAAGTTTTATGAGATATATCGTTTTACAACTCCAGTAGAAATTATTTCAAAATTATTCAAACAGTTTAGTATTTTCCTATTGGTTGTTATTGCTTTTTTTCCCTTTGCAAAAACGGTTGTATTTAGCGGTAGAGCCATTGCTTTTTTTATGACAATTAGCTTTTTTTTAATTTTAATGATAAAATATTTTTTATTCTTTTATTTAAAAAAATATAGAATTGTAACAGGAAGTAATTATAGAAATGCAGTGATCATAGGATATTCTCCCGAAGCAATAAAACTAAAAGAAGTTTTTGAAACCCGACAAGATTATGGGTATCGTTTCCAAGGATTTTTTTCTGATAAAAAGCAACATCCAGATGTTAAAGGCAAAATAGAAGATTTAAAAGGGTATGTTTTAGAGAATAAAATCGATGAAATTTACTGCTCTTTAAATGAAATTTCGAACGAAAAATTAAAAGAATTAGTAGAATTTGCTGATGATAATAATAAAGCAATAAAGTTCATTCCCGACACAAAAGAAATCTATTCAAAAAATTTAAAAATAGATTATTACGAACTTTTTCCTGTTCTTTCATTACAAAAAACACAATTACATCAGCCAATTATTAAATTAATTAAAAGAGGCTTTGATGTCGTTTTTTCTATATTAGTAATGGTTTTTTTGTTATCGTGGCTGGTTCCTATATTAGCTTTCTTTATTAAAATTGAAACAAAAGGCCCCGTTTTCTTTAAACAAGGGAGGCCAGGACTAGACGAAGAGGAGTTTTTTTGTTATAAATTTCGCTCGATGCATATTAACAAAACTACCGAAAGTGAAGCATCAAAAAATGATCCGCGAGTAACCAAAACGGGGAAATTTATGCGTAAAACAAGTATTGATGAACTCCCGCAATTTTTAAATGTATTATTGGGAGACATGTCGGTTGTTGGTCCAAGACCGCATTTATGGTCACAAAATAAAGCTTATGCGACAAAGATTAAAAAATATATGATTCGACATTATGTAAAACCCGGAATTACAGGTTTAGCTCAGGTAAAAGGATTTCGGGGTGAAATCGAAACGGATGAAGACATGATCAACCGAATTAAATTAGATGTTTTTTATATCGAAAATTGGTCTATTATAATGGATTTAAAAATCATTGTGCAAACCGTTATAAATATCGCCAGAGGAGAAGAAAAAGCCTATTAAAAAACAGCTGCCTGTATTAAATCTTTCATTTGAAAATCCAAATCAAATGCCGTTTTCGTTTCTTCAAATAGTCTTTTTTTCATAAGGTGTAATTCCGATTTATCCATTTTTGAAATGAGCAAAAGCTTTTCATTTAAATCGTGATAATCTTCAACTTCAGCGACCCAGCCCATATTATTTTCTTTTACAATTATTTCACCTTCTCCTCCTCCAAAATATAAGATAGGAAATCCAAAAGCTCCATACTCGAAAATTTTTGAAGGAACAGAGCCGTAAATCCTTGTTTTTAATGGAGCTATTGCAATATCAAAAGTTTTTATTTTTTCATGTAAAGCGACTCTATCTAACATTCCGTGAAAGAAAATTTTGGATTCCTTTTTAGATAAAACAAACGCTTCTATTTGCTTTTTTTCGGCTCCATCTCCAAACAAATGCAATTCAAGGTTTCGATTTTTAAGATCTATTTTTTCACACAATTCTAAAACTCCTTGAGCAACTCCTACAAGACCAGCATAAAATAGTTTTATGGGTTCCTTTTCATTTGTAATTAAGTCCATAGTCGCCAATTTATGATCGGGATAATTGCGATATAAATAACATTTTTTTGTGGGAATGATGGTTTTAATGTGTTGTATAATTTCATTCGATTGTCCCAAAATTACGGTCGCTTTTTTATAGATAAATTTTTCTAGAAACAAAGAGATTTTATGGGAGACCGAATTCGATTTTAAGGCTTTCAATTCGATTGCAGCTAATGGCCATAAATCGGATACATTTAAGATAATTTTTTTCTGTTTTAAAGAAAGCACCAAAACAGATGTGAAAGAAATGAATAAAGGAGGCGATTGTACGACAACTTTTTTAGGCAATTTTTTAAAAAGTAAATAGAAAAACAGACAGGTAGAAAAAGACAAAATAGAAAGTAGTCGGAGAAAAATAGATTTGCTGCTACTTGGATATATCCAAAGCCGATTTACTGTAATGTTAGCCCGTTTTTCTGTTATAAAAAACTTGCCTTTGTATTCTGGAAACAATTCACCTTTTGGATAATTTCCCAACGGACACAAGACAGTTACTTTATAATTATTTTGATTTAGCTTTAGTGCTAACTGTTCAATTCTATTGGCAGCAGCCCCTTTTTCTGGCGGATAATAATTGGATATGATGACGATTTCTTCCATACATGCTGTCCTGACACTTCAGATTATTTCAGTATTTTTTCACTATTATCAAGTAAAACAGTAGTTATTCTTTCGGATGCTTTTCCATCCCATAATTCAGGGATACCCGCTTTTCTTGGGCCATTCTGTAGAAATTCACTAAATATTTTTTGTAAATTTTCAATTGAAGTTCCGACTAATGTATTGGTTCCAATTGTTTGTGTTTCGGGTCTTTCGGTCGTATTTCGCATTGTAAAACAAGGAATTCCTAAGACGGTAGTTTCTTCTGAAATTCCACCTGAATCCGTAATTACTGCAAAACTATTTTTTATTAAAAACATAAAATGCAGATAACTTTGTGGTTCTACAAAAACAATGTTTTTTAAATTAAAATTATTTTCACCCAAAACCGCTTTTGTTCTCGGATGGATTGGAAAAATCACTTTTTTAGTTGCTACCATTTTGTCAATTCCTTCAAGTAAATGGATTAACGATTGTTCTTCATCAACATTTGATGGGCGATGCAAAGTCAAAACAATATAACTTCCTGTTTCTAAATTAAATTCATCCCAAAAATACGGTTTTGAAATCCGATTTAAATTTTGAAACAGCGTGTCAATCATTACATTGCCTACAAAATGAATAGCCGTTGAATCGATTCCGCTTTTGATTAAATTGGCAGATGCAGAAGTAGAGGTTGTAAAGAAAAAATCGGAAATACTATCGGTAACAATTCTGTTAATTTCTTCAGGCATGGTCCAGTCACCAGAACGAATTCCGGCTTCCACATGAGCGACTTTTATATTTAATTTTTTGGCTACAATGGCACATGCCATAGTCGAATTCACATCGCCGACCACCAAAACCAAATCACAATGATTTAGAAGTAATTCTTGTTCAAATGCTACCATAATTGCCGCTGTCTGTATTGATTGCGAGCCGCTTTTTACTTCTAAATTAGCATTTGGATGTGGAATATTCAATTCTTCAAAAAAAGTATCACTCAAATTTTTATCGTAATGTTGTCCTGTATGAACCAATCGGAAGGACACGTTTGCTCCTTCAGATTGTTTCTTTTCAATCGCTTTAATAATGGGAGCTATTTTGATAAAATTTGGTCTTGCCCCGGCGACTATAGTGATTTTCATTTTCATTTTTTATAACCAATTTTTGTTCTTGGTTTTTTAATATCTTTCTGTTCTGTTAATTCATCCAAATAAGAAAAGACCAATTCAATATTTTTATCGTGATTTTCTAATTTCCTTTGAATTTGTAAAATATCTATTTTTAAATTGGTAGTATCCAAAAGCATTTGCCTTACTTTTGTAAAGATTCGCATAATTTGAATATTCGTTTGAATGGCTTTATCACTATTTAAAACACTTGATAACATTAAAACTCCGTGTTCTGTAAAGCCCATCGGAGCATAGCGTAAACCCATTTTGTCTGAATTGGAGGCCGCAATTTGCGACCTCCAATTTGCAAATTCTTCTTTTGTTAGTTCAAACATAAAATCTTCGGGGAACCGTGAAATATTTCGTTTAACTTGTTCTTTTAATCGTTTAGTTTCAATACCATAGAGTAATGCCAAATCACGATCTAGCATCACTTTTTGATTTCTGATAAAGTAAATTTTATTAGAAATGTTTTCTTCTGAAATAATTAAATTTTGGCTCATATAGTTATTTTACTAACGAAACAAATTGTTTCAATTTCCCACTTTTGCTTCTTTGTAATTGTTCTTTTCTGGTAAACGTGAAAGTCAAACCGTTTTCTAAATAGGTTGTTATCGCTTTTTTAATAATTGAAATTTGACTTTCAGATAAAGCTATTTGGCTTACATACTCAATATCAAAAGTATCGATTTTGGATTGTATAATGATAAATTCTTTCACATTTCCGTCGTCTTCAATGATACTTTTAGTTATGTAGTAAAAAGTCAAACCAGGCGATTTTTTTCCACTAGGTAAAATAGCTATATCGTTGGTTCGTCCGATTAATTTTTTTAGAATAGGTTTTTTAAAAGTGCTTTTTTCATCTAATATTCCGATATCACCAATGTCATAACGAATAAACGGTTGCGCTTGATTGTAAAGTGATGTAATAACAATACGGCCTTCTTTTCCGTATGGGAGACTATTATTATCATTATCCAAAATTTCTACAAAAAGCGTTTCTGCATTTACTTGCCACTCTTCCTCTTTGTTTTGAAACGCTATTAAATCTAGTTCGGAAGCGCCATATTCATTTATAATTGGAACACCAAAAAAGCGTTCCATTAGTATTTTATCATCTTCAAAAAGCATTTCAGAAGTTACAATACAGCATTTCAAAGAGGTACAAACCGATTTTAAAACAATATTTTTCTGTTGTAAAAATTTCGCAAATAAAACAATTGAGCTGGTGTAGCCATTTATGTAATCAAATTTTTTATTTTGAAATTTTTCCAGAATGCTTTCACAAATTTTGTCCGATAAATCAAAAATAGGAAACCGGTAGCGATGACTTAAAAAGTCTTTAATGCGTTCTTTAATGTTTCCGTTATAATCTAATGGGATTCCATAAAAACGAGCTTGTAAAGAAGAATTAAAATCGATTTCAAACCAACCAAAGCGATGAATAATATTTATCCAAGTTAAAGCATGGCAGTATTTATCTTTTGCGAAAACAAAAGGATCGCCACTAGAGCCAGACGTTTTGTTAACATAAACATTTTTAGTTGTATATCCGATAGAAAGGCGTTGATGTAATGGTCGTTGAAAATCTTTTTTGGTCATTATTGGGAGTTCGTTCCAGTTTTCAAAAGTATTTTCCCCAACAAGTTCCTGGTATAATTTATTATTTTTTAAATGGTATTCAACGATTACTTTTTTCTTTTCATTTTGAAAATTTTCAAAATCAGTAGTTGAAATAGCTTGGATTTTTTCAAACTCAGCTTTAGCTTCCTTTAATGGGTAGCGATTGAGGAGTAAAGAATATTGAAAAAGAGTAAACATAAGTAACAAAAAAAGGGCTAACAAAAGTCAGCCCTTAAAAATAAGTATTTATTTAGAATTAATTCTTAATAATTTTCACAGTTTCTTTTTTGTCGCCTGAATTCAATGTAAAGAAATAAGCGCCACTTGAAAGGAAAGAAAGGTCAACATTGTTTTCAATACCATTTAATGATTTTTCTATAACCACTTTACCTGTCAAATCGGTAACTGATAATTTATACGAATCAACATCTGTAACAGCTATAGTTACATAGTCGTTAGCAGGATTTGGATATACTTTAAATTTAGAAGTCGTTTCGAAAGTAGTATTCCCTAAAGCCCCATTAAATTTATAAATACCTCCTACAGTTGCGCTTGTAGTTAAACTACCATTCCATCCTGTTGAACCATTCAACATTGTTATTATTGCTCTTGGAGTTCCAGTATCAATATCGGTCCAGTTTGAACCATTATCTAAACTGTATCCTGAATAATAGACAAAAGGTGAAGCAGCACCGGTTACACCGTTTCCTACTAAAACAGAGGTTCCGGGAACATAAGTGAAATCTTTAAATTTATTAGTATAACTTGTTCCAGCAGACCATGTAGCTCCACCTGTTGTAGTTGTGTAAAATGTATAAATGGCTGTTGCTGCAGTAGCACCAATTCTTTTTAAGATACAACCATTATTGGCATCACTCATTAGTAAAGTTGCCGTATTGTTAGCAGTTGTTATTCCACCAAAATCGGCAACTGGAGCTTGACTTACTGACCAGTTTAATCCTTTGTTAATAGATTTGTAGATTCTACCTTTATCCGTTACAAACCAAAAGACACCGCCAGCAGTAATTGGAGCATTGTTATATCCAAATTCAGCACCTCCTAAAGGATTTGGAATATTTGCTGCGGGTGTTTGAGTCCAACTAGTTCCACCATCAACAGTTGTATATATTTCAAATTCTCCAGCAGCAGGGTCTCCATAAGCAAGACCTTCAAGTGCATTGAAAAAATAAACACCATTTAAAAATGATTGAGTATTAGTAAAGTAGCCACCAGTTGGTTGTTCAACCCAAGTAGCTCCACCATCACTGGTTTTATGTATAACACCGTTACCATCGGCAGGAATTAATGAACTAACCCAAGCAGTTGTTGCATTAACAGCAACAAGATTATTAATCACCAATAAAGGATCTCCAATATTGATAGTTCCTTGCGTCCAGTTAGTACCGCCATTAATAGTTTTTGTAAATCTTTGATACGCTGTACCAGTAGCACCTGCGTAACCTAATGCCCATACTATATTGGCATCAATAATATTTATGTCCTGCACACCAGTATTGGTGGTAGGAAAACCAGTTGATTGAACTGTCCAAGACTGTGCAATAGCACCCGAACATGACGCGATAAAAGATAAAGAAAGTAATAATTTTTTCATAATTTTATTTTTAAATTCTAACAAATTTATCAAAAAAAATTAAAAAAGACAAAATTATCATTGAGAAATTATTGTTAAAACTTTACTTTTGCTCACTAATTACTAATAAAATGACAATTTTACTTCTTGGTTCTGGAGGAAGAGAACATGCCTTAGCATGGAAAATGCTTCAAAGCTCAAAATGTTCTAAACTTTTTGTAGCTCCCGGAAATGCTGGAACAGCAGCAATAGCAACAAATGTTGAGGTATCACCAACTAATTTTGAATCGGTCAAAAAATTTGTACTTCAAGAGAAGGTAGATATGGTTGTTGTTGGCCCAGAAGACCCACTAGTTCTAGGTATTTATGATTATTTTAAAAATGATATTTCTTTAAAAAACACGCCCGTTATTGGTCCGTCAAAAGTTGGTGCGCAATTAGAAGGCAGTAAAGAATTTGCAAAAGAATTTCTTATTAAACATAAAATCCCAACCGCGGCTTACGATAGTTTTACAGCAGCAACTGTAGAAAAAGGATGTGCTTTTTTAGAAACATTGCAACCTCCTTATGTTTTAAAAGCCGATGGGCTTGCTGCAGGAAAAGGCGTGTTAATTATTCAAGATTTGGAAGAAGCAAAATCAGAATTGAGAGATATGCTTGTGAATGCTAAATTCGGAGAGGCCAGCTCAAAAGTGGTTATTGAAGAATTTTTAGATGGAATTGAATTGAGTTGCTTTGTACTTACCGATGGCAAAAATTATAAAATACTTCCAACGGCAAAAGATTACAAACGTATTGGAGAAGGGGATACTGGATTAAACACAGGTGGAATGGGAGCAGTTTCGCCAGTTCCTTTTGCAGATGCTGTTTTGTTGGAAAAAATTGAGAATAGAATCGTAAAGCCCACCATTGAGGGTTTACAAAAAGATCAAATCGAATACAAAGGATTTGTTTTTATCGGACTTATAAATGTAAAAGGAGAGCCAATTGTAATTGAGTATAATGTGCGAATGGGTGATCCAGAAACGGAAGTTGTAATTCCGAGAATAAAGTCTGATTTAGTTGAATTGTTTGAAGCAGTTGCCAACCAAAAATTAGATGAAGTTTCGTTAGAAATTGACAGTCGAAGTGTCACTACAATTATGATGGTGTCTGGAGGTTATCCCGAAGAATATGAAAAAGGAAAAATAATTACAGGATTAAACGATGTAACCGATTCAATTGTTTTTCATGCAGGAACAAAAAATGCAAACGGAAACGTAGTAAGTAACGGAGGTAGAGTTTTAACAGTAACATCGTACGGAGCCACTTTTCAAGAAGCCATAAAAAAATCTTATCAAAATATAGAAAAGCTACATTTTGATAAGATGTATTTTAGAAAAGATATAGGGAACGATTTACTTTAAAAAAGAATGTGCCGTAGTATCTTGGTTTTCTTCACCGCTATCGGCATGTTTTTGCAATTCTTTACACCAGTATATGGTATATCTTGCACAAACTAGAATTAGCACCCAACTAACGATATTAGCCAACCACCAATTATCTAATTCTAATGCACGTAGCCAATCAAGAGGTTTGAATAAAAAATCTACAAAAAGCGTTTGTATTCCTTCCAAAAATGCTCTCATATTTAAACAAGTATTATATTTACATCCACAAAAGTATAAAATATCCGTATGATAACAACTATTTTTAAAAAATCTACTCCAATAAATTATTCTTTGGTAGTAATTTTATTGTTGTTGTTCTTTTTTTTATTTCAAATTAATGATACTAAATTAGCTGATTTGCATATCAATAGCATTCAAAAGATTGGGATTTTAGTTCTTTTAATAGCTTCTTTATTCATCAGTAATTTTATTGTAAAAAAGAATGTATTAACCAAAAACAGCAGTTATACGTTGTTGTTTTTTTTTCTTTTTCTGTTGTTTTTCCCATCACTTTTTATAAACACCAATTTAGTAATAGCTAATTTTTTTATTCTTTTAGCAATGAGGAGATTGGTTTCTCTTCAAACATTAAAAGCACCAAAAGAAAAAATATTTGATGCTTCGTTATGGATTTTTGTTGCCAGTTTGTTTCATTTTTGGGCATTGCTTTTTATCGTATTAGTATACATTTCGATTTTCTTTCACGTTTCTCGAGATTATAGAAACTGGTTATTGCCTTTTGTAGCGTTTTTTACAACAGTAGTTATTTTTATTTCGTACGCATTGTTATTTGATAAAGCTATAATTGGGAGTTATCTTAAAAACGCTCATTTTAATTTTGAAATTGATTATTTCACTAATACGTTTCAAAATTTATCGTTTTCAATCTTTACCGTTTTTGCAGTATTTTTTGTTTTCTCGTCGATTTTTTCACTGACAAGCAAGCCATTAAATCTGCAAGCCTCTTATAAAAAGTTGATTTTTGCTTTTATTATTGGGGTTTTAATTTTTATATTTTCACCAAATAAGAATAGTGATATTTTAGTTTTTACTTTTTTCCCTTTAGGAGTAATGGCCACCAATTCAATCGAGTATTCGCAATACAAATTAAGAAATGAAATTGTTTTAGGCGCTTCAATTGTAGCCGGATTATTTTGTTTTTTCTCTCAACTATAATTTACTGCCATACGCTAAATCACCAGCATCTCCGAGTCCAGGAACGATATAATTTTTCTCATTTAATTTTTCATCTAATGCCGCAACCCATAGGTGACAGTTGTTAGGGAGATTTTCGGCTAAATAGGCAATTCCCTCTGGAGCAGCAATTACCACCGCAATGTGAATTTCCTTTGGCTTTTGTTCTAAATGAAGTTTTTTCAATACAGCAACAATTGATTGACCTGTTGCAAGCATCGGATCAATTAAAATCAGATTTTTATTTTCGAAAGAAGGAGCAGCTTGGTATTCTACCAATATTTCAAAATAATCATCGTTGTTTGGGTGATGTCGATAGGCAGAAACGAACCCGTTTTCGGCATTATCAAAAATGGTCATAAAACCAGTATGCAAAGCCAAACCAGCACGAAGAATGGAACATAAAACGACATTATCTGCAATAGTTGTAGTTTGTTTTATGCCGAGTGGTGTTTGTACATCAATGGCTTTATATTCTAACGTTTTGCTTAATTCATACGCCATAATTTCGCCAATACGTTCGATATTTTTTCTAAATCGCATGCTGTCTTTTTGGATAGTTACATCCCGAATTTGAGCCAAAAAATGATTGAGAATACTATTGTTTTCAGAAATATAATGAATTTGCATAAAGTCGAAAATTTGTATGTTTACGTAAAAGTATAAAAACTATCTTTGTGAAAAAATTATTACCTTATGTTTTCAAAATTTGCCTATTCTATATTTGAACAAAGCATTGCCGATTATCATCTGTATGATAAGGTAAATCAACCCATTATCAATCCGCACCCAAAAGATAAAATAGAGCATTTATTATATTTAAAAAATTGGATTGATACCGTTCAATGGCATTATGAAGATATTATTCGAGATCCAAATATTGATCCAGTTGCGGCTTTAACTTTAAAACGAAAAATCGATGCTTCCAATCAAGAACGCACCGATATGGTAGAATATATTGATAGTTATTTTCTTCAAAAATACGCTTCCGTTGAGGTGAAATCTTCAGCAAAAATCAATTCAGAAAGTCCCGCGTGGACATTAGACAGATTGTCTATTTTAGCGTTAAAGATTTATCATATGAATGAAGAAGCCAATCGCACAGCAGCATCAAAAGAGCACCGCGAAAAGTGTCAAGAAAAGTTAAATGTATTGTTAGAGCAAAGAACGGATTTATCGACAGCTATCGATGATTTACTAACCGATATTGAAAATGGCGATAAATTTATGAAAGTGTATAAGCAAATGAAAATGTACAACGACGATGATTTGAATCCGGTTTTGTATCAAAATAAAAAATAATCTCCAGACAAATTTGTCAGAACCAACTAAACATATCGCTGTCATTCGACTCTCTGCAATGGGAGATGTTGCAATGACGGTTCCTGTTATTTTAGCTTTTATAAAGCAACATCCCGATGTGAAAGTTACAGTCGTTTCTAGAGTATTCTTTAAACCCATTTTTCACAACATTCCCAATATTGATTTTTTTACTGCTCATTTCCACCACAGTCACAAGGGATTATTGGGGTTGTTTCGATTGTATT
>JANNCY010000142.1:0-43869 GCA_031387085.1 Flavobacteriales bacterium
ATGGTGTTGCAACAGGGAATTAATTTGAACCGATTGGACAAAGGCTGTTTGATTATCAACTATAAAAAAGAAGAAGGCTACAAAATTCTTTCTATCGATAACAATCGCTACGATGCGCGTTATTGGTTAGAGCATTTTTTAGCGGTTGATGCGTTTCAGGATGAGAATTTCATCACTAAAAAATATTTGAAATTCTGTCAGGATTTTGCGAAAGATGTAGTTTTTCCGGCTGAAGACAAAAAAGAAGAAGTTATGTTTATGAATCGTTCGGTGAATTATTTCGCTAAAAATGACGATTTTGAAGAAAGCAATTTTCTGAACGAAGTGTTGTCAAATCCCGAATTAATTCCTGAATTTAAAAACTACAAAGTAGATAAAGGGGAAAAGTACAGCATTGAAGACGTTACTAGCTTTCCTATTGCCAACGCCGCTGTTACCGATGCTCGTAAAAGAATTAAAAATGTTATTAATTTAGATACCAACATCCAAATCAAATTGGATTTCATCAATCCAGAAAGTGCCGAAAAATATGTAGAAAAAGGTTGGGACGAAGAAAAACAAATGTATTATTATTTGGTGTATTTCAATAAAGAACAAAAAAGCTAAACTACACTTTTAAAATTTATAACTACTTTTATTACAAATATTGAAATTATAGGTTATTCAACGATTTAATTTGTTGTTTATCAATTTATTGTCTAGGTTTATCATCCCCAAATAAAAGAACCTATGCCAACAACAATTTCAAAACAACTATTCGTAGGCGGAAAGGTTCGGTGCAGTTTTTTCGGACATCATTTTGAAACCTCGAGAAACATTACCGATCACTTTAAAGAATACAAATGTACGGTTTGCCAACTCGAATTAACTAACGATGAAAAGGGACAAATTGTTTCTTTAACGCCTAAGCATCGTATTATAAATGACACCTTAGTTTACTTTTATCAAAAAAGGCATCATTTAATTTAACAACAAATTCTTTTTTTTATATAACAACTGTTAAAGAAAATCGTTATATTATTACGTAATTTTTATTACATTTATAAACTGATTTTCTTGCTATGAAAATAAGAATTACTTGCTTTTTTATTGTGTTTTTTTTGAGTTGCAATCTGATTACCGCTCAGGATAAAACTGTGAAAAAAGATTCAGTACAAATGTATCGTGATATTGAAAAATTTTCTAAAAAAAGTAAGTTTTCCAAATTCATGTACAAATTAATTTTCAGAACATTACCTACAAAAAAAGCACCTCCAAAAAAGAAACCTAAAAAAATAATTAGTACTTATAAAACTTTTGAAGGAAAAATAATCCGAAAAATAAATATTGAATCATTAGATCCTTTTGGATATTCGGTTTCAGATACAACAGACAAACCCAATAAATGGACAGAGCGATTTGGTAATCGTATTCACAGTAAATCCAAAAAATGGACCTTGCGCAATTTCCTACTTTTCAAAAAAAATGATCAATTTGATTCGATTATTGTAAAAGAATCGGAACGTTTGCTTCAAAGTCAGCGATTCATAAGAAGAGCCGTTATTATTCCATCAAACGTAGGAAACTCGAAAGATTCTATCGATGTTACTATTCGTGTTTTAGACTCGTGGAGTTTAATTCCAACTGGCTCTTATTCCAATTCCAAATCAAAGATTAAAATGACCGAACGAAATTTTTTCGGATTGGGTCATGAAATGGTAAATGAGTACAGACATCAAGACGAAGACAGCAAAAACGGTTATACTTTTAAATATACCATTCCCAATTTTAAAAATACCTTTATCAAAACTACCGCTTTCTATACCAAAGATTTTGATGAAAATTTCACCAAAGAAATAGCGAGTGAACGAACTTTTTTCTCGCCATTAACAAGATTTGGAGGTGGAATTTCGTACCGACAGCAATATAACAATGACTCTATTCAAAACACTAGCCTTGTTAATGTTCTACGAGAATTTGAATATGAAAATCAGAATTATTGGGGTGGCTACTCTTTTACGTTTTTAAAAGGAAATGGCGAAGAAGATCGGATTACCAATTTCGTCACGACACTTCGTTATTCTACTACTAACTATACAAAAAGTCCGGAAAGTGAATTAGACACTTACGGGTTTTTTACCGATTCTAAACTTTATTTGGCAAGCATTGGTATTAATAGAAGAAAATTTATTGAAGATAGTTTTTTATTTAATTACGGAATTCCAGAATACGTGCAAATCGGACAAACTATTTCTTTTACTGGAGGATTTGAAAATAAGAATGACTCCAAACGAACCTATTTTGGAGGCCGTTATGCTTTAGGTGATTATTTTGATTTTGGTTATTTGGGACTTTCCGCCGAAGCAGGCAGTTTCTTTAATCGAAAGAAAAACCAACAAACTACATTTCAATTGCAATTAAATTATTTTACCAATTTGTTTGAAATCGGAAATTGGAAAATACGACAATTTATTCAACCTCAAGTTACTATTGGAGATAACCGAATTCCTGTCAAGTATGATAAGATTACCATCAACGATGAAGGAGGAATTCAAAATTTTACTAATGACTTATACGGAACCAAAAAATTGCTTGTTGCATTTCAAACACAATCGTATGCGCCTGGAATGTTTTGGGGTTTCAGACTCAGCCCTTTTTTTAATGCCACATTAGGAATGTTAAGTGATGGCAATGATCACTTACTAAAGAGTCCTCTGTATACTAAATTTGGAGTTGGTGTCTTAATTAGTAATGATTATTTGGTGTTTAATAGTTTTCAATTGTCGTTTGCTTTTTATCCTACAATACCTGGCGTTGGAGATAATTTATTCAAAACCAACTCGTTCCAAAATGATGATTTGCAATTGCTCGATTATCAAATTGGACAACCTACGATTGTGCCTTATAAATAAATGGCACATCGGTAACAAAAAACAAATTGCATCGTCATACACTCATTAAATAAAAATCGTGTGGAAACAATTCTTTCAATTAACAACCTCAACAAGCGTTACGGCAAAATTCACGCTGTAAATAACGTTTCTCTAGAAATTCAAAAAGGCAATGTTTATGGGATTCTCGGACCTAATGGCTCGGGGAAATCGACAACACTTGGCATTGTTTTAAATGTGGTGAATAAAACTTCGGGAGACTACAGTTGGTTCGGTGGAACGATGCAAACGCATGAGGCTTTGAAAAAAGTAGGTGCTATTATTGAGCGTCCGAACTTTTATCCTTACATGACAGCGCAAGAAAACTTGGAATTGGTTTGTAAAATAAAAGGAATTAATTATTCTAAAGTCCAGGAAAAACTAGATATTGTTGGATTAACGGAACGAAAAGACAGCAAGTTCAGAACCTTTTCGTTGGGAATGAAACAACGTTTAGCTATTGCTTCTGCCCTTCTTAATGATCCTGAAATATTAATTTTAGACGAACCTACCAACGGTTTAGATCCACAAGGAATTCATCAAATTAGAGATATTATCCGACTCATCGCTTCGCAGGGAACAACGATATTGTTGGCTTCCCATTTGCTGGATGAAGTCGAAAAAGTCTGCTCTCACGTTTTGGTTTTGCGAAAAGGAGAAATTTTATATTCGGGAACGGTAATCGGAATGTCATCATCGAATGGTGTCATCGAATTGCAATCGAACGACATTAAAAAATTAATCAGTGTTTTACAAAAATACCCAAGTCTTGAAACTATAAAAGAAGAAGAGGGAAAGGTAATCGTTCGTTCCAATTCGGATATTGCACCCAATGAATTGAATAAATTTCTTGCGGATAATGATGTATATCTAACGCATTTAGTGAAACGAAACCATTCGCTTGAAGAACAATTTTTAGAATTAACTGCTAAATAGTTTTCAACCAATACTATAAAAAATCAACAACAAACGATGAAACGATTACTCGCTATAGAATTACAGAAAATTTGGAAAAACAGAGCCAGTAGAATACTGTCAATTACCTATTTTGTTTTACTTACTTCAATTGCATTAATTGCCTCAATAAATTTTGATATTGGTCCAATACATTTTGATATTGCAAATGTGGGCATTTTTAATTTTCCATATATATGGCACTTTAATACTTTTTTTGCCAGTTGGTTTAAATTATTTCTTGCCGTTATAATTGTTTCAATGATGGCAAACGAATATAGTTATGGGACTTTGAAGCAAAATTTGATTGATGGAATGAGTAAAAAAGAATTTGTATTATCTAAATTCTTTACAGTGATTTTATTTGCATTAATTTCTACTTTCTTTGTTTTTATAATGACGCTGATTTTAGGTTATTCCTTTTCATCTTTTACAGAAGTTGGAATAGTTTTTTCTGATTTGGATTACCTATTAGCTTTTTTTGTTGAATTACTAGGATTTTTTACCATTTGTTTATTTTTAGGCGTATTGATAAAAAAGTCTGCCTTTGCATTAGGGTTTTTATTAGTTTGGAAAATATTTGAAGGCATCTGTTATTTGCTTATGAAATGGCTTCTTTTTGACACTTGGGAAATGTCCTCTACAGTTCTAGGTTATTTTCCATTACAATCAATATCAAATTTAATTGCAGATCCTTCAAGAAGATTATCTATAATAAAAAGTGCGGGAAATCAAGCAGGATTTGATATGAACTATGATTATTCTGTACATTTTTCAAACATAACGATAGTTTTAGTATGGACAGCCATATTCATATTTTTATCCTATAAAATCATCAAAAAAAGAGATTTATAGTATCTTTGCCGTTACTATGAACAAGTACCGATTACTATTTTTCCTCCTCCTCTTTTATTCCTATGCAGGAACTATAGTATCTCAAAATATTACTGTTGACGATACCTACAGTGCACAACAATTAATTCAAAATGTTTTAATAAATAGTTCCTGTGCGAATGTGTCTAATTTTACTGTCAGTGGTGGAAATTTCCAAACTGGCGAACAAAGTTTTGGCTATTTCAATAGTAATTCCAGCGGTTTTCCTTTTGCAAACGGAATTGTTTTAAGCACCAGCAGAGCCATTGCTACTCAAGGTCCGAATAGTTCTTTATTAAGCGAAAATGCTGCTGGTTGGATTGGGGATAACGATTTAGAACAAGCATTGAGCATCTCCAATACTTCGAATGCAACGATTTTAGAATTCGATTTTATTCCATTATCAAGCACTATAAGTTTTGACTATATTTTTGCTTCGGAAGAATACCACGATACAGCTCCTTGCACTTACTCTGACGGATTTGCTTTTCTTTTAAAAGAAGCTGGGACTTCCAATCCGTATCAAAATTTAGCGCTGATTCCGAATACTACAATTCCGGTTAAAGTTACTTCTGTGCATCCCGATATTCCTGGCGGATGTCCTGCACAAAACGATGCTTATTTTGGAAGTTATAATTCGAATATGGCTCCTATCAATTTTAATGGGCAAACCGTTATAATGAACGCAAGAGGAAACGTAGTTCCTGGTACAACTTATCATATAAAACTTGTCATTGCTGATGAAACCAATCCGCAATACGATTCCGCTATTTTTCTTGGTGGAGGTAGTTTTTCAATCGGTGCCGATTTGGGTTCCGATCATTTAATTGCGACCAACAATCCAGTTTGTTTTGGTGAAACATTGAATTTAAATGCCAGCATATCAGGTACTAATACGTATCAATGGTTTAAAAACGGTGTGCTTTTACCAGGAGAAACCAATCCAATTTATACCGTTGTAGCAGCAGGTACGTATGCTGTTGAAATTACTTTAAACAGTACTAGCTGTATTGCAACGAGTGATGTTGTAATCGAATATTCGAATCTTCCTGTTTTAAACAATCAAACGTTGGTGCAATGCGATTCTGATAATAATGGAATTACAACCTTCAATTTAATACCATTAAACGCTTTAATAACAGCAGGAAATCCGTTGTTAAGTGCCGTAACGTATTATCCAACTTTAGCCAATGCACAAGCGCATACCAATCCAATATTGAATCCGACGAATTTTCAAAACACCACTACGAATCAGGTTTTTGCTAGTGTTTCTAATGCATTGGGATGCTACAATTATTCAACTGTTGATTTAGTCATTTCGAATACTTTGGTTACGCCACCAAATCCAATAGTCGAATGTGATACCGATGGTGTTCTTGATGGTCGTCGCCAATTTGATTTGAATCTGGAAGTCTATCCAACTGTTCTTGCCGGTTTACCATCTGGATTAATTGTGGCATTTTATGCGACGCAAAACGATGCTATTTCAGAAATTAATCAGCTATCTAATAATTTCACCAATACAACTCCTTTTCAGCAAACCATTTTTGCCCGAATTATTAATGGAACCGATTGTTACGGAATTACACCTGTTGTTTTACAAATTTCTGCTTTTAATCCTCCTTTATTTCAAGATGAAACGTTTTATATCTGTAGTGGAAACGCCGTAAATTTATCAGTATCCAGCATTTATTCGAGTTATCTTTGGTCTACTGGCGCTACCACAAATCAAATCACAGTGACACAATCGGGCAACTATTCGGTTGTGGTGACTAACAATTTAGGTTGTACAAAGACCAAAAATTTTACCGTTATCGATTCTGAAATTGCTACTATAAATTCGATTGAAATTAACGATTTTGATGGTGATACTAATTCGGTTCAAATTAATGTGAGTGGAAATGGAGATTATGTTTATTCACTTGATGGAAATAATTACCAAGTGAATCCTTTCTTTACCAATGTTGCTCCGAACATTTACATCGTTTATATAAAAGACAACCATGGTTGTGGGATAGTAAGTCGACAAATAACCGTTTTAGATTATCCTCGCTTTTTCACTCCAAATGGTGATGGCAATAATGATACTTGGTATATCAAAAACTTACGAAACAGAACCAATACTAAAATAAGCATTTTTGACCGCTTTGGAAAGTTGGTATATCAGTTCAACGAAAAGCAAAATGGTTGGAATGGAAAGTTAAATCAGGTGAGTTTAATCGCAACCGACTATTGGTTTATAGTAGAATTTGAAAACAAGAATAGTGTTAAAGGACATTTTTCACTTAAAAGATAAAATTATTTTTACTATTTTTAGCGAATGAAATTGAAATCATTTTTACTATTTGCATCTGTATTCTTGTCATTAAATTGCTATTCTCAATTTAGTAAAACACATTACATACCTCCTTTTTCCAATTCGGATAGTCAAGATCCGTTAGAGCAATACCTATATATTTCTTGTCCGAGTATTACTCCTATAAGTTTCCAAATTCAACAAATTGGTGGTGGAATTGTAAACGGAACTGTAAGCAGAGACAATCCTTATGTTTATTTAATTGGAAGTGGTCCTGATACGCAATTATTAATCACAAAAAGTGATGTAAATAGTGTCAAAAATAACAAAGGATTTATAATACAAGCACAAGATTTAGTGTATGTAAATGTTCGATTAACAGCAACACAAAGTTTTCAAGCTGGAGGTTTGGTATCAAAAGGAAGTGCAGCACTTGGAACCGTATTTAGAATCGGTGCTTTCATCAATACTGGTGTTCCTACTACCAACGACAATCATTATACATTTGCTTCCATTCTCGCTACAGAAAACAATACGACCATTTCCTTTGCCGATGTAAAGACTGGTGTCGTTTTAATTAATAATGCAGCTGCCGGAAATACGCCTTCCAATATTGTTTTAAATGCCGGAGAAAGTTTTGTAATAGCAGCTGAAGGTCCCAATAATTTTAATAGAGATGGTTTGATAGGTGCTTCCATCACATCCGACAAACCGATTGCTGTAAATTGTGGTTCGTTTGCCGGAAGTAATGGTACAACAACAAATTTAGATTTAGGAATGGATCAAATCGTTTCTGCCGAAAGAACTGGAATGGAATATATATTCATAAAAGGTTCTGGTGTAGATGCAACTGAAAGACCTCTAATTGTTGCTAATGAAAACAATACCGACGTTTTTGTAAATGGGAGTCCAACACCAGTTATCACCTTAAGTGCTGGTCAATATTTAGCACTTAGTGGAACTGATTTTTCTGCCAATAATAATCTGTATGTACGAACATCCAGAAATGCATTTGCTTACCAAGGTATTGGTGGTTCTACGAGTCAGGCCAATCAAAACATGCATTTTGTTCCGCCGTTAAGTTGCCAAACACCAAAATCTATCAACAACATTCCATTACTAAATGAAGTAGGAGCTTTAAATGGTTTTATAGGAACTGTTTGTGTCGTAACCAAGACTGGCGCTACCTTAACTTTCATTATTGATGGCACTAATTATACTTTAGCAACATTACCAGCTGGAATCACAGTTACAGGTCCATTAACCGTTTCCGGAAATCCTAGCTTCGTAACCTATACATTTCAAGGATTAACAGGAAACATCTCGGTGTTTTCTACCGAGCAAGTGTATCTTTCTTATTATGGTTCTAGTGGTGCCGCGACGTATGGTGGGTTTTATTCGGGATTTACCTTCCGACCAGAAATTGTATTTCAACCTGTAATTTCAACACTTTCCAATTGTATACCGAATGTAAATTTAGAAGTAAATACCATAAGTAACTTTGACGTTTATCAATGGTATTTTAATGGTAATCCTATAGCTGGTGCAACATCAAATGTTTATGTTCCAACCCAACCTGGGTATTATAAAATCAAAGCATCACTTACAGCTTGTGGAATCGATTTCTTTTCGGATGAAATTCCGGTAAGTTCCTGTGCAACTGATACAGATAATGATACGGTTAATGATAATATCGATTTGGATATTGATAATGACGGAATAACAAATTGTACTGAATCCTACGGAAATCAAATTATTTCTCTTGCCAGTACAGCTGCCGGAGCAGTAGCTGTTGGTTCGTATTCCAATTCATTTACTGGAGTTGTCACAACATCCACTACGGCAAGTACTACCCCTTTTGTTGGAAATGCAGATGGTAGTTTTATCTCTGATCTTCCTGCTGGAAAAACAAATTGGGTAAAGTATGAAATGACATTTGCACAACCCATGGCGATTGGTTTAGAATATGTCGCAACAGCCAATGCTTCCGATTTATTAAATTCGGATGCCGAATATGTTGTCAATTCTCCTTTCAATAAAACTATAACGGTTCTAAATCCTAGCAATCAATTATTAATTGACACCAATTACGATGGCATTTATGAAAGTGGTATAACGCAATATTCTTCGTTTGAAATCCGATTCCGACTCAATAGCACAACTCCATTAATTGCAGGAACAGGTACATTCCAATTTTTAACCAATCAATCAACAACTTTTAGTTTCACTCATAAAAACCTTTTGGATAGTGCAGGAAATAAAACAACTTTAAAGTTTTTTGCCACATGTGTCCCAATAGATTCTGACAATGATGGTGTAGGTGATCAAAACGATTATGACAGTGATAACGATGGAATTTCAGACGTTATTGAATCGCAAGGCGCTGCTTATACACCGCTTTCGAATACCGACGCCAATAATGATGGTATTGATAGCATATTTGGAACTGGAATAACTCCAGCCGATTCTGATAACGATGGCATTCCAAATTATTTGGATTTAGACAGTGATAATGACGGAATTTACGATCTTGTTGAATCGGGACATAACGCTCCAGATACCAATTTTAACGGTACCATTGACGGAAATAATTTTGGTAGTAATGGATTAGCCAACAGTCTTGAAACGTCAGCAGATAATGGAATATTAAATTATACTAATGCCAATTCTGATTCTGACACTCTTACTAATTACCTCGATTTGGATAGTGATGGAGATGGCTGTAATGATGTTATTGAGGCTGGATTTACAGATACCAATTCGGATGGTTTATTAGGAAATTCCAGCCCTCCAGCAGTAAATACTAATGGTATAGTAACTAGTGGAATTGGATACACAACTCCAAATGCCAATTATTTAATTGCAGCTCCCATAACAATCAGCACGCAACCACAAGATGTTACTACTTGTGAATTGCAAAGTGCTACTTTTACAGTAACTACAAATCCGGTGAACAGTTACCAATGGCAATTGTCTACTGATGGCGGAACGATTTGGAATAATTTGACCAATAATGCCACTTATTCGGGAGTCACCACTATTTCTTTAACGGTTTCTAATGTTACACCAGGAATGATTGGATACAAATACCGCGTGTTTTTAAATAAAAATGGAAATTCGTGTGGTTTGTATTCGGTAGCGGCAACTTTAACTACTTACGCTTTACCGGTTTTAACCTCGCCAGTTACCTTAAAGCAATGTGACGATAATACTGATGGTATTTCCGATTTTAACTTAACACAAATAAACAATTTTATATCATCAAATTTTGCTGCAGAAACATTTACCTATTTCACCACATTTGCTGCCGCAAATACTAATAATTCGGCTTTTCAAATTACAACACCCACCGTTTATAACAGTGGCACTGGCACCGTTTGGGTTCGAGTGGTCAACGCTAACAACTGTTATAGAGTAGGTCAATTAAATTTAATTGTATCGGTTACACAAATTAATGCGGCTACTTTTCATCGAAATTTTACGGTCTGCGACGATAATTTACCGAGTGATACCGATGGTTTTGCGGCTTTTGATTTTAGTTCGGTAACTACCGATATTCAAGCGATACTTCCTCCTCCTACTAGCAATTATACGATACGTTATTATGCTAATAATGCGGATGCTTTAGCTGAAACGAACAACATCACCAACATTTCAAATTATAGAAATGTAATTATAAATCAACAAGATATTTATGTCCGTGTCGATAGTAATTTGGATAACGCCTGTTTTGGACTTGGTCCTTTTATTACTTTAACCGTTGAAGCATTACCTGTTGCGCATACAATTCCGAATTATAAAGAATGTGATGATCCAACTAATAACGGAATCGTTCCATTTACTACCGCAACATTAGAAGCGAATCTATTACAAGGACAAATCAATAAAACAGTTACTTATTTTAATGCTGCTGGCAATCCGTTACAAGATGCAAATGGCGTTTTTATTACGAGCCCGTTTCCTGCAATATTTAACAGTGTATCACAAACTATAAAAGTTAGAATTACTAATAATACGACCGCAACTAATAATGGAATATCGTGTTATGATGAAACTACCATACAATTTATTGTTGATGTGAAACCAAATGCCAATGCGATTTCACCTTCATTAACAACCAGATGTGATGATGAACCTAATCCAGCAGATCAGGACGGATTAATCACTTTTAACACTACCACTTTTCAAGCCACTATTCTGAATGGTCAAACGGGAATGAATGTTACCTATACCTTACAAAACGGAACTGTTTTAACCACCCTTGCTCCTACTTTTACAACAGGAACACAAAATGTTATAGTTACTGTTACCAATCCTGCAAATACAACTTGTCCGTCTACTGTAATAATTCCTTTTATAGTAAATCCGGTGCCGAATATCGATTTAACAGGAGATGAATTGGTTTGTACTAATCTTCCGGCATTTACAGTTACTATTAATGCTGGAATTACAGATGGAACTCCAACTTCAAATTACACCTACCGATGGTATTTTAACGGTGCTCTATATCCTGCAACATCGTATGCAATAACTGTAAATACGGCTGGTGTTTATACAGTGGATGTGGCTACCAATCCACAAGGATGTATACGAACACGAACTATTACAGTTGTGGCTTCTAATGCTGCAACCATACAAAACATAAACATAGTAGATTTAAGTGAGAACAATACTGTGGAAGTAATCGTTTCAGGAATTGGTAATTACGTGTATCATATTGATGATGGTGCGCCTCAAACATCCAATTACTTTACCCATGTCGATATGGGATTTCATACCGTTTATATTGAGGATTTGAATGGATGTGGCACAGTGCAACAGCAGATTTCTGTATTGGGGATTCCACATTATTTCACTCCAAATGGCGATGGTTATAATGATTATTGGAACATTAAAGGTGCCGATGCACAGCGATATTCCAAATCTATTATTCAAGTTTTTGATCGCTATGGAAAGATTTTAAAACAATTTACGCCAGTACAATTGGGTTGGAATGGTATGTATAACGGAAGAGAGCAAATTTCTGATGATTATTGGTATTATATACAATTACAAGATGGCAGAAGTGTGAAGGGGCATTTTGCTTTGAAAAGGTAGATGGGGTTTTTAAATAATATTACTAGCCCAGATAGAGCCGATATCCTTTTTTATGGAATGTAATGGAATAAAAAGATAAAGGCGAAAGCTGGAAATAGCTTCAAAAAAATTCAATAAAAAAAACCATCAATTTTCATTGACGGTTTTGTATAAATTCTAGTATGAAAATTACACTTTAAATCTTTTTCTATCCGTTTCGTTCAAATAAATTTTACGCAAACGAATCGATTTTGGAGTCACCTCTACATATTCATCTTTTTGAATGTACTCTAATGCTTCTTCTAAAGAGAAAATAATTGGCGGGATAATTCTCGCTTTTTCATCATTTCCTGATGAACGAACATTGGATTGTTTTTTCATTTTAGTCACGTTGATACTCATATCATCGCTACGGGAGTTTTCTCCAATAACCTGTCCCTCGTAGATTTCATCATTCGGATTAACGAAAAACTTACCACGATCCTGTAATTTATCGATAGAATACGGAATAGCTTTTCCGTTTTCCATAGAAATTAATGAACCATTATTACGTCCAGGAATTTCACCTTTGAAAGGTTCGTATCCAATAAAACGGTGTGCCATAATTGCCTCACCGGCAGTAGCGGTAAGCAATAAGTTACGCAATCCGATAATTCCACGAGATGGAATATTGAATTTGATAATCATACGCTCCCCTTTAGCTTCCATTGATAGCATTTCTCCTTTACGGATAGTAACAAATTCAACCGCACGACCTGAAAGTGATTCTGGTAAATCGATAGTCAATTCTTCAATTGGCTCGCATTTTTTACCGTCTATTTCTTTGATGATAACTTGTGGTTGTCCGATTTGCAATTCGTAACCTTCTCTTCGCATCGTTTCAATAAGAACGGATAAGTGAAGTACACCACGACCGAAAACCATAAATTTATCGGCAGAATCAGTATCTCCTACTTTTAATGCAAGATTTTTCTCTAGTTCTTTTGCCAAACGGTCTTTAATATGTCGCGATGTTAAGAATTTTCCTTCTCTACCAAAGAAAGGTGAATCGTTGATGGTGAATAACATGCTCATTGTAGGTTCGTCGATAGCAATCGTTTGTAATGCTTCTGGGTTTTCAAAATCGGCAATAGTATCACCAATTTCAAATCCTTCAACACCAACGATAGCACAGATATCACCTGCTATCACTTCTTGCACTTTTTTACGTCCAAGACCTTCAAAAGTGTGTAATTCTTTAATTCTAGATTTCGAAATTTTACCGTCTCTTTTTACTAATGAGATAGGCATTCCTTCTCTTAAAACGCCTCTTTCTAAACGACCAATCGCAATTCGACCCGTGAACGAAGAGAAATCTAAAGATGTAATTAACATTTGAGGTGTTCCTTCTGAAACTTTCGGAGGAGGAACATTCTTAATTACCATATCTAATAAAGGCTCAATGTTATCGGTTTGATTTCTAAAATCATCCGACATCCAATTGTGTTTTGCCGAACCGTAAACGGTTGGAAAATCGAGTTGCCATTCTTCGGCACCTAATTCGTACATTAAATCGAAAACTTTTTCGTGTACTTCTTCCGGAGTACAGTTTTCTTTATCTACTTTATTAATAACCACACAAGGTTTCAGACCCAAATCGATTGCTTTTTGCAATACAAAACGTGTTTGAGGCATCGGACCTTCAAAAGCATCTACTAAAAGACATACACCATCTGCCATGTTCAATACACGTTCTACTTCACCACCAAAATCGGCGTGACCAGGAGTATCGATAATGTTGATTTTTGTACCTTTATAGACAACGGAAACGTTTTTTGAAGTAATTGTAATTCCTCTTTCACGTTCAAGATCGTTGTTGTCTAGAATTAAGTCACCTGTATTTTCATTTTCACGAAAAAGTTGACAATGGTACATAATTTTATCAACCAAAGTTGTTTTACCGTGATCGACGTGGGCAATAATTGCAATGTTTCTAATAGATTCCATCTGTTATTTTTAATGGGTGCAAAGGTACACTTTATTTCGATTAAAAAAAGAGGAACCAAAATACTTTACTTAATATTAACGTAAACTCTTGTTTTATACGATAAAAGCTTATTTTTTAATAAAAAAAATTGTTTTAATAAATTATTTTTTATTTTTGAATAATGAAAAATAAATCGAATAAAATAATTCTTACTTATTTTCTAATTGTACTTTTTTTGGTTTTTACGAGCCAATATTTTCTACTCAAAAAAACGAACTTAGCTGAAAATCTCTTTCTATTAAGTTTTTTAATAACTTTTACGATAATAAGTGCTTCTACATTATTCTTTGGTTATCTCATATCCAAAAATTTTAAATACGTTACCAAACATCTGAATAAATTAGAGGCTAAAAACGATGAATTATCCAAATCAAATGAACGGTATGATATTGTTGCAAAAGCAACAAGTGATACTATTTGGGATTGGGATATCGTTACTAACAAATTCATTTTCAACAAGGGAATTCAAGGAATTTTTGGCTATAAAAAAGAAGATGTAGGAAATACCATTCAGTGGTGGTTTGACAAAATACATCCTGAAGACAGTTTAAAAATGTCGGTAAAAGTATATTCTTACATCGAGCAGAAAACAGAAAAATGGCAAGATTATTATCGTTTTTTATGTTCAGACGGCACCTATAAATACGTTTATGACAGGGGTTTTTTAGTAAAAGATGAAGCTAATAACGTAGTTAGAGTTATTGGAGCAATGCAAGATATTACAAAACTAAAAGAAGAAGAACAACGATTACGATTATTGGAAACGGTAATTACCCAAACAAAAGATTCGATCGTAATTACTGAGTCTGAAACTAATGAAAGAGGAACTCCAAAAATTGTGTATGTAAATCCTGCATTTACAAAATTAACGGGATACAATTCTAAAGAAGTCATAGGCAAAACATCAAAAGTATTTATGAGCAAGATTGCTGTCAAAGCAGATATGAGAAACCTAACAAATGCTATTAAAAAAAAGGAAGAGATTTCTTTTGAAACTATAAACAAAAACAAACAAAATAATGAATATTGGGTCAATTTTACAATGATTCCAATATCAAATTTCGACAATGAACATTCGCATTGGATAAGTATACAGAGAGATATTTCAAAAGAAAAAGAAAGAGAAGAAGAACGCGAGCATTTGATTAGCGAATTAACTCAAAACAATAAGGATTTAAAACAATTCTCCTATATTACTTCTCATAATTTAAGAGCACCCTTATCAAACTTAACGGGCCTGTTAAATTTAATTGAAGACATTCCAATTGAGAATGAAGAATTAAAAGAATTATTAGATGGATTTTCAAAATCGACCGGTTTATTAAATGAAACAATTAGCGATTTAGTAAATGTTATTATTATTAAAGACAGTCCTTCCATACAAAAAGAAGAAGTAGTACTAAGAGACGTGTTTGAAAATGTGTTTAGTCAGTTAACATTCATAATAGGATTGCAAAAACCAATATTAAAATTAGCTTTTGATAGTGCTAAAACTTTAGTGATAAATAAATCCTATTTGGAAAGTATTTTGTTAAATTTGATGACTAATTCACTGAAATATAGAGATCAAAACAGGCAATTAAAAATTACTATTGCGTCACATATTGAAGAAAATATGACCATTATTGAATTTACAGACAATGGTATTGGTATTGATTTAGTTAGAAATAAAGATAAAATTTTTGGATTATACCAAAGATTTCATAATCATACTGATAGTAAGGGACTTGGATTGTATTTAGTAAAATCACAAGTAGAAGCTATGGGAGGAGCCATAACTATAGCAAGTGAAGTCGGTAAAGGAACATCATTTAAAATATCATTTAAAAATCAATAAAATGTTAGAAAGAATACTTTGTGTAGATGATGATCCAATAACATTAATGCTTTGTAAAAAGGTAATTCAAAAATCGAATTTTTCAAAAGAAATAGCTACTGCAATAAATGGGGAGAATGCATTAAATTATTTTGATAATTTAATTAATACTGAAGCTACTTCAAACAACTATCCTCAATTAATCTTTTTAGATTTGAATATGCCTGTAATGAATGGATGGGAATTTTTGGATGTTTTTTGTAAAAATCAATACCTGAATAAATTTTCTGAAACAAAAGTAATCGTATTGTCTTCTACTATTGATCCTGATGATATTCAAAAGTCAAAACAATATCCAATGGTTATTGAATTTTTATCGAAACCTATAACTACAGAAATTCTTGAAATATTAAAAACTATTATATAAAAAAAGCTTCCAATTTCATGGAAGCTTTTTTTTATACTTGATGCTAACTAATTATAGTTTCGCTACGTGTTTAGTTAATTTAGATTTTAAATTAGCTGCTTTGTTATCATGAATAATGTTCTTTTTTGCTAATTTATCTATCATTGAAATAACTCCAGATAATTTTGTAGAAGCATCCGATTTTTCAGTAGCTAAACGCAAAGCTTTAATCGCATTACGAGTAGTTTTGTGTTGGTATCTGTTTAATACTCTTTTTTTATCGTTACTTCTAATTCTTTTTAAAGCTGACTTATGATTTGCCATTTTGTTTTTATTTTTTTAGTAAAATTGTAGCCCGTAGGGGAATCGAACCCCTCTTACCAGGATGAAAACCTGGCGTCCTAACCGATAGACGAACGGGCCATCTCCTTGATTGCGGATGCAAAAATACAACTATTTTTTATTCACACAATAGTAGATGTTATTTTTTTTGTTTTTTTTTTAATAAGCCTTTGCAAATAGCACTCTACCAGTAGATTTAGCACCAGAAAAAATACACAGTCCTTCTTGATCTTTTCTATCTAATGGAATGCAACGAATGGTAGCTTTCGTTAAATCTTTGATTTTTTCTTCCGTTTCAGGTGTTCCATCCCAGTGTGCTGCTATAAACCCTGTTTTATTTTCAAGAATATCTTTAAATTCCTCGAACGAATTTACTTCAGTAATATGCGTGTTTCTGTATGTTAACGCATTATTGAACAAATCATTTTGAATGGTTTCTAACAAATCATTGATATAAGTTACAATTCTGGCTTTAGCAACAACTTCTTTAGACAACGTATCTCTACGTGCCACTTCAAATGTACCGTTTTCCAAATCTTTTGGTCCAACTGCTATTCGAACAGGCACACCTTTTAATTCCCATTCAGCGAATTTAAATCCAGGCTTTTGCGTCGTTCTATCGTCGTATTTTACAGAAATCTTCAACTTCTTAAATTGTAAAACTAAATCGGTTACGACTTTAGAAATGGCTTCAAATTCTTCATCTGTTTTGAAAATCGGAACTATAACAACTTGTATTGGAGCCAAATTAGGAGGCAATACTAATCCGTTATCATCAGAGTGTGTCATAACCAAAGCACCCATTAATCGGGTCGAAACTCCCCATGAAGTTCCCCAAACATATTCTTGTTTTCCTTCTTGATTGGCAAATTTTACATCAAATGCTTTTGCAAAATTTTGTCCTAAGAAGTGTGATGTTCCTGCTTGTAATGCTTTTCCGTCCTGCATTAAAGCTTCTATACAATAGGTTTCTTCTGCACCTGCAAATCGCTCTGATTCTGTTTTTAATCCTTTTATAACGGGAATCGCCATGAAGTTTTCTACAAATTCAGCATATACATTCATCATTTTTTCTGATTCTTCAATTGCTTCTATTTTGGTAGCATGAGCAGTATGCCCTTCTTGCCATAAAAATTCGGCGGTTCTCAAAAACAAACGCGTTCTCATTTCCCAACGCACTACATTGGCCCATTGGTTAATTAAAAGAGGTAAATCTCT
This sequence comes from Flavobacteriales bacterium, assembly GCA_031387085.1. GTDB lineage: Bacteria > Bacteroidota > Bacteroidia > Flavobacteriales > Flavobacteriaceae > Flavobacterium. The sequence continues at coordinate 17,917 of JANNCY010000142.1, forward strand.
GTAGGATTGCACCCAGTTTTTATAAGTACTCCAAATAATAGCTTCACTTGTTGGCCGAACTATTAATTCCTCTTCAAGTTTAGCGTTTGGATCAACCATTAATTTTCCAGGTTTATCAGGATCATTTTTTAGTCTGTAATGAGTTACAATCGCACATTCCTTTGCAAATCCTTCGGCATTTTTCTCTTCTGCCTCAAACATACTTTTTGGAACAAACAACGGAAAATAAGCATTACTGTGTCCGGTTTCCTTGAACATTCTGTCTAACTCTGCTTGCATTTTTTCCCAAATTGCATAACCATAGGGTTTGATAACCATACATCCTCTAACGCCTGAGTTTTCAGCTAAATCAGCTTTGACTACAAGCTCGTTATACCACTTGGAATAATCGGCTGCTCTTGTTGTTAAGTTCTTACTCATAATGAATAAATTGGCATAAAAATTGTTTAACTTTTTTTAACTAAATAGTTCGACAAAACTAACTAAATTTGTATTGACCAACAATAAAAATGCTATAGATATGAAAACAAATTATTTTTCCTCCAAAAAATTATCCATTTATACCCTATTTGGATTCGGTGTTATGTTATTAGTATCATGTGGATCGTCTAAAAACACTTCCTATAATGATAATGACGGAATTTATGGTGGTACTTCAAATTCTTCAAAAAGAGAAGTTGCTGCTAATGACAACAAATACAAAGAATACTTCAGTAATCTGAATCAAGAAAATCAAGAAATTTTTACCGATGTTGAAAATTACAGTACCGCTAATGATACTATAAATAAGATTACTTCTGTCGAAACAAATAATAACGGATGGGGTTCAAACCCATCTAACGTGACCATTAATGTTTATGATAATAGCTGGGGATATGGCTATTGGAATAATTATTGGTTTGGAAATAATTGGGCATGGAACAACTGGTACGGACCTTCTTGGGGTTGGAACAGTTGGTACGGACCAAATTATGGATGGGGTGAATTCTTGGTATGGTCCAAGTTGGTATGGCTATTACGGTTATGGTTACCCATATTATAATGGAAATGGTTATTACAATAATAACTATGGAAATTATTATGGTAATAACTATGCATATGGCCACGGAAGAAGAGAAACTAGAATTGGAAATGGTGGAATAAACAGATACAATGCGAATAGTATCAATCGAAACGCTTCTTCAAGACGTGAAAGTACTATAACTCCAACTAGAAGTTACAATCCAACCACTACAAGATCCAATTCAAATACAAGATCCAATTCAAATACGAGATCGAATACAGCTTCGCCAAACAACTATAATAGTAACGGAGCTACTCGATCTAATACAACAACTCCATCAGCTCCTAACAATAATTCTAATACAAGAAGTAACACCTCACCAGGTAGAGACTACAATACAAATCCAACTCCTAGAAATTACGACACTCCACGAAGTTATACTCCAAGTTCAAGCGGTGGCTCTAATTCTGGTGGTAGCAGCGGAGGAGGTCGTTCTAGCAGTGGAGGCGGTAGAAGATAATATTCCTTAAACTTCATAAAATTATCAAGATATATTGAATGTAAATTCATCCCCTTTATTTTAAAATTAAACTAACTATGAAAAAGGTATTCTCTATTTTAATTACTGGATTAACTGTGTTTTCAATACAATCACAAAACATAAACGATGCATTGCGTTATGCACAAGAAGACATAACAGGAACCGCTCGCTTTAGAGCTATGGGCGGGGCATTTGGAGCATTAGGCGGTGATTTTTCATCACTAAATGTTAACCCAGCGGGTTCAGTTATTTTTGCAAATAATCAAATTGGTCTTAGCTTAAGCAATTACAACACCAATAATAAATCCAATTACTTTGGTAAAAATACTTCTGAAAATGACAGTGCATTTGACGCCAATCAAGCGGGAGGCGTTTTTGTATTTAACAATCCAAATCAAAAAACAAACTGGAGAAAATTTGCTCTTGGTGTTAATTATGACAATGTTAAAAATATGAAAAACAGTATTTTTTCTGCAGGAACAAATTCGACAAATTCTATTGATAAATACTTTTTATATTATGCTAATGCACATGGAATGTTATCTGGAATTCCATTACATTTTCTAGAAAATTCTTATTTTGAAGATTTAAATTATGAAGATCAACAAGCACTTTTAGGTTACCAATCCTATGTGATTGACCCAGTTGATAATACAAATCCTAACAACTCTTTGTATATTTCCAATATCCCAAATGGCGGAAATTATTATCAAGAAAATGAATTAGTATCAACAGGTTATAACGGAAAACTTTCTATAAATGCTTCCGCTCAATACACCGATAAACTTTCTTTTGGAATTAATTTGAATTCTTATTTTACAGATTACCGACAATCGTCTAGCTTTTTTGAAAGTAATACCAATCAAAAAAATGCAGACCCTCAAAGAACAATAAACAAATTACGCTTTAATAATGAGTTGTATACCTACGGTACTGGGTTTTCTTTTCAATTAGGTGCCATTTTTAAACCGATTAAAGTACTTCGAATAGGATTGGCTTATGAGTCACCAACTTGGTATCGCCTTAACGATGAAACATCTCAAAACATTACAGTTTCTGGCTATGGTTTACAGCAAACACCTGACACCAATATCTATTCAAATGCAGGATACAATCCCAACATAATATTGATTTCCGAACCTTATCATTTACAAACTCCTGGAAAATTGACTGCAAGTTTGGCTTGTGTTTTTGGTAAAAAAGGGTTGATTAGTTTTGATTACACAGTTAAAGATTATAGTAAAACTCAATTTAGACCCAACAACGAATTTACTGAAACCAATTTACAAATGGAAAATGTTTTGGATGTGGCTAACGAATTTAGAATTGGTGCCGAATATAAAATCAAAAAATTCAGTTTACGTGGAGGATACCGATTTGAAGAAAGTCCGTATAAAGACGGAAAAACAGTTGGTGATTTAACAGGATATTCTGGTGGTTTGGGTTATAATTTTGGCAGATTTAAATTGGATATGGCTTATTCTTATTCTGAAAGAGATTCACAACAAGCCTTTTTCTCACAAGGATTGATAGATACTGCGACTATTACATCAAAAAATAATAATGTCACTTTGAGCTTAGCCTTTGAATTATAATTCAAAGTAAAAATATTTATAATCCTTTTAAACATTTCCAAATATCAATTAACATAAACAATTATGAAAAACATTTACATTTCAATTCTTTTTTTTTTAATTATAAACAACTTCGCTTTCTCAACAAACAAATCTGCAAAAATACTTGATGATCCAAACGTTACTATTGAAATACTAAATGTTGTAACGAATGGTGTATTACTTCCAAATAACACATTTAGTTTTAATGGCGTGAACGATTTGGAAATAGAATTTGACATAAAAACAACATATTCTGGAAGTAATAGTAATTTTTATAGTGGACAAGTAAGTGCATATTTCTACGAACCAAATTCATTTGATAACGAAACAGCTGAATATTATAATAATGGTGTTAATCCATTGTATATTTTTAAAAACGATATAACATTGGTATCAAATGGAACAAGTCGTAGTTGTACATTACATAAAAAATTATATTTTAAGCGAAATACTATATACAATGCAGGATGCTCCCTCGTTTTTAGATATTATGCAACAAATACTTTTCCATTTACACGCTTGACTAAACTAACTTATAGTATAATTGGTGGGACAAAAACTGGAAATACACCAACTGTTTTACCAACTTCAAATGTCACTTTAAATAATATTTCATATAGTAATGGGCAACCGCTAATAAATAATGAAATAGTTGTCCCAAGTGGAAGAATATTTGCAGGTGATGTGGAAACTCTAACTAGAAGTATTAATTTATCTTTTAATTATAATGCTACTCATGGATCAGATTTAACAGTTGGTTATTATCCTCATATGAGAATCCAAATGATTGGTAATGATGCAGGAGGTAATCTTGTAGGTACTGATTTAAGTGGTTGGTTTTTACCAACAGACATGAGTGGTACATGTACATTTAATGATGTAATAATAAAGTCATCTGATATAGCAATTAACTCATACCTAAGAATTATCCTTAGTTTTCAAGGAACAAATGTATTTTATAATTGTGGATTAATAAAAAGCAGTAGGCCCATTAACAATAATATCATTGGATTTTCTCAAACAATTTTAACAGGTCAAATTCCGAGTACGTTTTCTTGCTCGCAACCAACCATTTGGACAAGTGGAGGAACATGCTCACCTGGCTTATATTGCCCAATGGTATATTCTAATGTCACAAACTTTCAATGGCAAACCAAGAATAGTTTAGGAGTATGGACAAACATTATTGGAGCAACAAATAAAAATTATTCACCTACAAGCCCTATAACTACTGGCTCTGCTTACAGAAGATTTGCTTATTATAATGGATTATATAGTATCAGTAACGAAAATTATGTAGTTGTTGATACTAGTATTACAAACACCATTTGTTGTAATCAAAATATGTATGTAAACATTCAGCCACAACCTATAACAGGTAATGATCCATCATTATCCACAAAATATAGGTATCAATGGCAAATTGCAAATCCATCAACTTTTTCATCAACTTTACTATATTGGTCATCAATACCAAATGCAACAGAAGCAACATACACACATATCTTCAATGAAGTAGCAACTAGAGATACAGAAAAAACAAGATTTAGAAGACTTATTATTCAAAATAATAATGTAACAAGCATTAGCAATGAAGTCTTAGTAACTAGAAGAGGTACTAATACAATATCTAAAATGTCACCAAGCTATTTAGAAAAAGAAAATAATGAAATAATTCCAACTATTTATCCTAATCCTTTCGATAATGTTTTAAATATCACATTAAATGACATTGATATTAATGCTGATGAAATTAGTTTTTATGACGCTTCGAATAGGCTAATAAATTTAAATATGGACATGCAATCTAAAAGCATTACTATTGACACAAGTACATTATCCAAAGGGTTTTATATACTAAAAATGAAAAATTTAACATATACAATTATTAAAAAATAAAACAGCAAAAACCATTCGTAATTCGGATGGTTTTTTTGTGCCTAAAGTTGGCTTTTAATCCTAATGTTTCGCTTCTAAAAATAAAAGGCGTAATTTTGCATCCCAATTTCGAAATGTCGAAAACGGAAATTAAATTCAATGTATGAGAACCAAATCGGTAAAGAAAAATAAAATCAATGTAATCACGCTCGGCTGTTCAAAAAACACTTACGATAGTGAAGTGTTGATGGGACAATTAAAAGCCAGTGGAAAAGACGTTGTTCATGAGCAAGAAGGGAATATCGTAGTTATTAATACGTGTGGATTTATCGATAACGCCAAAGCGGAATCGGTAAATACCATTTTAGAATATGCCGATAAAAAAGAAAGAGGTTTAGTAGATAAAGTATTCGTAACCGGATGTTTATCCGAAAGATACCGTCCCGATTTAGAAAAAGAAATTCCAAATGTTGATCAGTATTTCGGAACTACAGAATTACCATTATTATTGAAAGCATTAGGCGCGGATTACAAACATGAATTACTTGGCGAACGATTAACAACTACTCCTAAAAACTATGCTTATTTAAAAATCGCTGAAGGTTGTGACCGACCTTGTAGCTTTTGTGCTATTCCGATTATGCGTGGAAAACACGTTTCTCAATCCATTGAAAAATTAGTTCGGGAAGCAGAAGGTTTAGCAAAAAATGGCGTTAAAGAATTAATCTTAATCGCTCAAGATTTAACGTATTACGGATTGGATTTATATAAGAAACGGAATCTTGCCGAATTATTAGAAAACCTTATAAAAGTCGAAGGCATTGAGTGGATTCGTTTGCATTATGCCTTCCCTACTGGATTTCCAATGGATGTTTTAGAATTAATGAAACGCGAACCAAAAATTTGCAACTACATCGATATTCCGTTACAACACATCTCCGATTCAATTTTAAAATCGATGCGTCGCGGAACTACAAAAGAAAAAACAACTAAGTTATTAAAAGAATTCCGTGAAACTGTTCCCGGAATGACCATAAGAACAACATTAATTGTTGGTTATCCTGGCGAAACACAACAAGATTTTGAAACCATGCGCGATTGGGTTCAGGAAATGAAATTTGAAAGATTGGGCTGTTTCACCTATTCTCATGAAGAAAATACGCACGCATACCTATTGAATGATGATGTTCCAGAAGAAGTAAAACAAGCGCGTGCAGCGGAGATAATGGATTTACAATCACAAATATCCTGGGATTTAAATCAGGAAAAAATCGGACAAAATTTCAAATGTATTATCGACAGAAAAGAGGGTCAATATTTTATTGGAAGAACCGAATTTGACAGTCCCGATGTGGATAATGAAGTTTTAATTGATGCTTCTAAATTCTACGTAAAAACAGGCGAATTTGTAACTGTAAAAATAATTGATGCTACCGAATTTGACTTATATGCCGAACCTTTAGAATAATTAATTATAGTATAATATGAAAAACATAACAACAATTGTAAAGTTAGTATTTTTATTTTGTTCGATTTCTATTTCGGCTCAAAACGACTATGGTAGACATAATGAAAGAACATCTAATAAATATTCTAATGAAAAGAACAAAGAAGATCTTGCCAAAGAAAAAGAAAAAAATATTGAAAAAACAGTCACTAATTTAAAAACTGCATTAGTATTGGATGAACTTCAGACGATAGCCATTCGACAGATCATTGCCGAAAGCCTACGAAGTGAAAGCATCATACTAAAAAAAGAAGAGGAAGAAGAAGACAAAATGAAAGCCATCAAGTCGCTTTCTGAAACTACTGATACAAAAATTGCAGCTTTATTAAGTACCTCTCAAAAAGAAAAATTTAAAGATCTCAAAGAAAATATAAATAAGAAAAAAAAGAAATAACTTTATAATGTTTTATACAATCAAAAGCTCCAAATCTAAATGGTTTAGGAGCTTTTTATTTTAATAATAAGATGCTTAACATCTTTGTTAATGACATGTTAAGAGCGAAATACTAAGGATTTTTTTAGTAATATTACATAATCAAAACATATAAATATCAGAAGTTGTATTACTCAGCATTTTTTTAAATGACAAGAGCGAAGCGACTGCAAGAGTAAAAAAAAAACAGCATTAATCGAGTGAAAACAAAAAAGTTAAATATCATAATCGTTCTTGGACTAGTAGCAACTATCGGAATACTGATTGCACAATTGCTTTGGACAAAAGAAGCCTTTAACTTAGAAGAAAAAAAATTCTCTCAAAAAACACATATTGCTTTACTTGAAGTTGTTAAAAAACTCTACGAAGGAACTAACAGCGAATTACCCGCTGAAAATCCAATAAAAAAAGTAGCAAACGACTATTATATTGTGAATGTAGAAAATGATTTTCAACCCGATATATTAGAATATTATCTAAAAACAGAATTTGCAAAATTCAATATCACAACCGATTTCGAATATGCAATGTACAATTGTCAAAGTGATGAGATGGTCTATGGAAATTACATTTCATTAAGCGATAAAGCAACAAATAAAAAATCGGTGCATTTTCCAAAACACAAAAATCTTGTTTATTATTTTGCCATCCGATTTCCAAATGAAACAACCTATTTATTTAGTTCGTTGCGATTTTGGTTTTTGCTTTCCTTCGCATTAATCATCATTCTTTTAGTGTATGTTTATTCGATTTATACGATTATCCAACAAAAAAAATACTCCGAACTTCAGCGTGATTTTATCAACAATATGACGCATGAGTTTAAAACACCTTTGTCCTCCATTCTTCTCGCGTCAAGCTTTTTAAACAAGCAGAAAGTGATTCAAAAAGATGAAAAACTCGAAAAATATACCGAAATAATTATCAACCAAAGCAAGAAATTAAACAGTCATATCGAACAAATATTAAATATTGCTAAGTCGGATAATGTTTCGATGGAAATGTACAAAACAAACGTTGCAATTATTCCGATTTTGAACGATGTATTTGAAAATATGCATTTGAAGCATCCCAATTTAACAATGAAAATAAATGCAAATAACGATGTTACCATCTTTGCCGACGAGTTTCATTTTACCAATATCATTTACAATCTATTTGATAATTCTATAAAATATTGTGACAGAAATCCCGAAATATTTATCGATATAAAAGATGAAAAAAATCAAATCAAAATCGATTTTATTGATAACGGAATTGGAGCTACTATCAAAAACTTAAATTTTATTTTTGATAAATTTTACCGAATTCCAAGTTCAAAAAGCAATGAAGTAAATGGTTTTGGACTTGGATTATATTATGTAAAAAAGATTTGTACACAACACCAATGGAAAATTTTTGCAACCAATAATGCCGATCAAGGAATTACCGTTTCCATTGTGATTCCAAAATAAACAACCAATTAAGTCATGACAAAATATAAATTGCTCTACGCTGAAGACGACGAAACACTTGCATTTCTTACCAAAGACAACCTCGAGTTGTATTATGATGTTACGCATTGTAATGATGGAGAAATAGCATTGGGATCATTTAAAACAACAGCTTTCGACATTTGTGTTTTAGATATTATGATGCCAAAAATAGACGGATTTGAACTGGCAGAAGCCATCCGAAAACTAGATGCCGATATTCCAATTATTTTTCTATCCGCAAAAACATTAAAAGAAGATCGAATTAGAGGACTTCGTTTAGGAGCCGACGATTATCTGGTAAAACCTTTCAGTATAGAAGAATTATTGCTGAAAATCGAGATCTTTTTAAAACGTTCTCACAAACAAACTATCATAGCTAAAAATAATTATACGATAGGAAAATACCAATTTGACCATAAGAACTTCCTTGTCTTTAATGAAACCGAAAAAATCAGTTTGACACAACGCGAAGCCGAGCTTTTAAAACTCTTTTTAGACAATAAAAATGTAGTGCTAAAACGGGAAGAAATCTTAAAATCACTGTGGGGAAATGACGATTATTTTTTAGGAAGAAGTTTGGATGTTTTCATTTCACGTTTGCGTAAAATTCTGGCTAACGAAAAAGGAATTGCCATTGAAAACTTACATGGAATCGGATTTAAATTTCTTGTAGAATAAACTTATTCGGATAGCACTCTGTTAATCTGAACGAAATTTTTAGCATAATAATCCTCTTTTGTAGACGATATTATAACACCCGATTGCGTAGAGGAATGTATGAATTTAATTTCATCATCCAAAATTTCGGTAATCATACCAACATGACTCACTCTTCTACCGCCGAAAGTGGCAAAGAATATCAAATCACCTTTTTGTGCAGTCGACCGATCCACTTTTTTTCCATAATTCGCCATGTCATAAGAAGATCTTGGCAAAATCATGTCGAAATTTTTAAATGTCGAAAACATCAAACCCGAACAATCAAATCCAGCGCTGGTGATGCCGCCACTTCGGTAAGGCGTTCCCAGATTTTCAGATGCTTTTGCGATTAAGTAATTGGCTTTAGAAGAATACATGGACGCAAGCGTTTTATCGTCTTCAATCTCTTTTGCTGTTTTTTCACTTGTAGTGGTTGTGGTTACAATCTTCGATACTTCCAAACCTTTCTTTACAATTAAAGTAGAACCAACCGGAAGTCCGGAAGGTAAATTCGGATTTAATTTCTGCAGTTCAACAACAGTAACACCATATTTTTTCGAAATTTTAAATAAGGTTTCTTTAGGTTGTACTTTATGAGTAACATCAGCAGTTACAGCCAATTCTGTTTTAGTAACAATGGCTGTTGCTGGCTCAGTTTTAACTTCTGATTTAACTACTTCCTTTGTTTGTGGAATGTAATTCTGATTGGTTATTATCAACAAAGCACCCACTTTTAAATTCGCCGTTTTTAACTCGGGATTCATCTCACAAATGCTCTCCATAGTAACGCCGAATTTTTTCGAAATACTGTACAATGTTTCTTTTTGCTTGACCAAATGAGAAATAACCGATTGATTTATAGCAACGGGAGCTTCTTTCTTGGTTTCAACTACAGTTGCTGCCTTCACTATTTTGGGAGTTTTTTCTTCCTTATTGGATTTCGAATTCGGAATACTAACCAAAGCATTCAAACCTAAAACCGTCCCTTTTAAACCCGGATTCAAGTCATAAATGTCGGCAACTTTTACCTCGTATTTTTTAGCCAACGAATAAATCGATTCGCCACTTTTGACCTTGTGTTTAATCACATTTTGAGAAAAAGCAGCCGTGCTGTAGAAAACTAAAATCAGGAAAATATATTTGAAAAAAGCCATGAGTAACAATCATTCAGGAGTACAAAACGTACTATTAATAAGGCCGCAAGTTAAGTAAAAATGTAATTTTTGTTGGCGTTTTTAACTTAAAATTAATGAGGGTTTTACTTAAATTTAATTAGTATCAATACTATGTTTTCATCAAAAGCGTTATAAACTAAATAATTTATAGGAAATGAATTCAAAAATAAAAATTATTATTACCACTTTATGTGCTTTAACGTTAACATTCTTATTTCATAAAAAAACTTTAGGACTAAATTTATTTATAGCTGAAATAATTCTTCTTTCATATCTAATTAAATCAAAACAGTTTAGACTTCAATCTTTCAATACAACAGTTACATTCTTAGGAGTTTTGATTACTTCAATAGCAACAATCGTAACCCATTCAATATTATCCTACTTAATTAACTTTTTGTCATTGTTCATTATAGTCGGAATTTTACTATATCCGGAAACAAAATCGCTGATAAATTCAATCCGATTATCGTTTTATAACTTATTCAATTCCCAAATTCATTTTTTTAATACATTGTTAAATTCCAATACAAATGGAATAAAGGCAGGAAAACTAGTAAAAAAGACAAGCATATTTATAATTCCACTAGTCATTATAGTAATTTTCATTTTAATTTACAGAAATTCAAATCCTGTGTTTGACGAATTAGTTTCAGGTTTTTTAAATTCCATAAATAATTACCTAATACTATTGTTTGAGAATATTGATGTAACATTGCTTTTAACCATGTTAATTTGCTTGTTTATTAGCAACTTACTCATCTTTAAAACTATAAATAAAAAAATTATCGATAGCGACATGAATGCTACATTTTTATTAAAAAGAAGTAAAATTAAAAAAAATAGATTTTTTAAATTCAATGATTTAAAAAATGAATATAAAGCTGGTGTTTTTTTACTAGTTGTTTTAAATATTTTGTTATTGATTGTAAACTTAATTGATATTAATTTTGTTTGGTTTAATTTTAAATGGGAAGGTCAATTTTTAAAACAGTTTGTACATGAGGGAACTTATTTATTGATACTTTCGATATTAATTTCAATTGGTTTGGTTTTATTCTTCTTCAGAGAAAATTTGAACTTTTATTCGAAAAACAAAACCTTAAAATACTTAAGTTATGCATGGTTAATCCAAAATGGTGTTTTAACAATTTCAGTAGCCATAAGAAACTTTTATTACATCAATTATTTTTCACTTGCATACAAAAGAATAGGAGTTTTACTTTTTTTAATTCTTACGCTATATGGATTGTATACTGTTTTTAAGAAAGTCAAAAACAAAAAAACTTCCTTTTATTTGTTTCAAAGTAATTTTTCAGCACTGTTTATTTTACTCATTTTAAGCTCAATAATCAATTGGGATAAGATAATTGCAAAATATAACTTTAAGCATGCCAACAGTTCGTTTTTGGAACTTAATTATTTAGTGGATTTTTCAGATAAAACTTTGCCTTATTTAGATAAGTCTTTACTTGAAATTCAGAAAATACATAAAATACAAACAGAAAAATTTCCTTATTATAAAAACTATATGACACCAGAGGAGTATCATTCCATTATTCAAAATAGGAAGAAAAAATTCATTAAAGAATGGGAACAAAAAAGTTTTTTATCATGGAACTTAGCTGAATATTTGGCTTATGAAAAAATAAAAACAAAATCGTCTAAGTAACCAACCTGTTTGTTTTTTAGACTATTCGATTATTTGATGCCACTATTGCGTCTTTCCCGCGGAGGCGGGAATCTATTTTTTTACTTGGATTCCCGCATCCGCGGGAAAGACGCACTACTTAAGATCTTAATGTTCTCAATTAGTATAAAGTTCCTGATAGTCAATTATAATTAATTAGTTTTACTACAACGGAATATTCCCATGTTTTCTCTTCGGCGTATCCACGACTTTATTTTCTAACATACTAAACGCTTTCAATAATTTTCTTCGGGTATCGTGTGGTAAAATCACTTCATCAATAAAGCCCCGTTGTGCAGCTGTGTATGGGTTGGCAAATAACTCGGCATATTCGGCTTCTTTTTCTAAAAGCTTCGCAGTTGGGTCAGCTGCTTCGCTAATTTCTTTTTTGAAGATAATTTCAGAAGCGCCTTTGGCTCCCATCACCGCAATTTCGGCAGTTGGCCACGCAAAATTCATATCGGCTCCTATGTGTTTGGAGTTCATTACATCGTAAGCTCCACCATACGCTTTACGTGTAATAACGGTAACTCTTGGTACGGTAGCTTCGCTAAAAGCGTACAATAATTTAGCACCATGAACGATAATTCCGTTCCACTCTTGGTCGGTTCCTGGTAAAAATCCGGGTACATCTTCCAAAACCAACAACGGAATATTAAAACAGTCGCAAAAACGAACAAACCGTGCGCCTTTTATTGAACTTTTCACATCCAGACAACCTGCAAGAAACTTAGGGTTGTTGGCGACTATTCCAATACTTCTTCCTCCAAGACGGGCAAAACCAACCACGATATTTTCGGCATAATCCTTATGGATTTCAAAAAAAGAATCTTCGTCAATAATCCCTTGAATCACCTCATGCATATCATACGGTTTATTGGCATTTTCGGGAACAATTGTATCTAATTTTTCTCGGACTTCATCTCCCATTTCAAAAGGTAATTTCGGAGTCGTTTCTCTATTGTTCTGTGGCAAGTAACTTAATAACTTTTTGATGTCTTCCAAACATTCCACACCATTCGGCGAAGTGATATGCGCCACCCCCGATTTGGTAGAATGTGTACTTGCGCCACCCAAAGCTTCTGAAGTTACTTCTTCATTCGTAACAGTTTTCACGACATTCGGACCCGTCACAAACATATAACTACTGCCTTCAACCATCATCGTAAAATCGGTCATAGCAGGAGAATAAACTGCACCACCAGCGCACGGACCCATAATAGCTGAAATCTGCGGTATCACGCCACTCGATTGTACATTTCTGTAAAAAATATCAGCATATCCGCCAAGTGAACGCACGCCTTCTTGTATACGCGCACCACCCGAATCGTTCAATCCAATCATTGGAGCTCCACTTCGTAACGCCATGTCCATTACTTTGCAGATTTTTTCAGCATGCGTTTCCGACAAAGCACCACCAAAAACAGTAAAGTCTTGTGCGAAAACATAGACTACTCTTCCGTTGATAGTTCCATAACCAGTGATGACTCCGTCTCCGTAATAGATTTCCTTTTCCATTCCGAAATCAGTGGTTCGGTGCGTTACTAACATTCCGATTTCTTCAAAAGAACCTTCATCAAGTAAATAATTCACCCGCTCACGGGCAGTAAGTTTCTTGTTGGCGTGTTGTTTAGCAATTCGCTTTTCACCTCCACCTAATTTGGCAAGAGCAATTTTATCGTTAAGTAGTTGTATTTTGTCTTTCACTCTTTATATTATTTTTTATTGTTTTCGTGCAGTCGCTTCGCTCGTGTCATATCTTTTAAGAGAATAGAAAATAGATGATAGAAAAAAGACGCTATTGTCTTAACTCAAAATTTCTATTTTCTTTGTTCTATATTCTATTTTCTTTACTTAGTTAATAGGTAATCGTAAGATTTTCTTATCTTCTAAATACTGACGCAATGCCAATAATGCTGCAATCTCAGCTTCCATATCCATTGTTACTTTTAGTTTATCAGCATCATAATATGCTTTTACAAATCCAGTATCAAAATCGCCCGAGCGAAATGCTTCATGTTCCATTACAAATTTTCCAAAAGGCAAAGTTGTGGCAACGCCTTCGATATGATAATTGTCAATAGCTTTAATCATTAGTTCGATAGCTTCCTCACGCGTTTTTCCGTAAGTTATCAATTTGGACAACATTGGGTCGTAATAAATCGGTACGTCCATGCCTTCTTCGATTCCGTTGTCGACACGTATTCCTTCTCCTTCAGGAAGTTGGTATGTACTTAAAAATCCCACATTCGGTAAAAAATCATTCATAGAATCTTCGGCATACACTCTAAGTTCCATGGCGTGACCAGTAATTTTTAAATCGTCTTGTTTGATTGGCAGTACTTCGCCACGAGCGACACGAATTTGCAATTCCACCAAATCTAATCCCGAAATCATTTCCGTTACCGGATGCTCTACTTGTAAACGTGTATTCATTTCGAGAAAGTAGAAATTTAACTTTTCATCCATTAAAAATTCGACCGTCCCAGCACCGAGATAATCGCATGCACGAGCTACTTTTACAGCAGCTTCTCCCATTTCTTTTCGCTTTTCTGGAGTTAAAATACACGAAGGTGCTTCTTCTACTACTTTTTGATGACGACGTTGTATGCTGCATTCTCTTTCGAAAACATACAACACATTTCCGTGACTGTCTGCCATGATTTGTATTTCGATGTGGCGCGGTTTAGTGACGTATTTTTCAATAAAAACCGAACCATCGCCAAACGCGGAAGTCGCTTCGCTTATGGCACGATTCATTTGAGAAACAAAATCGGATTCCTTTTCAACCACACGCATTCCTTTTCCACCACCACCAGCAGATGCTTTAATTAAGATGGGGAATCCAATTTGTGTTGCAATTTTCTTAGCTTCTTCAATATCTGCAATTACTTCTTCCGTTCCCGGAACCATTGGAATATTGTAGTGTTTCACGGCTTCTTTGGCCGCTAATTTACTTCCCATCATTTCGATGGCTTTCGATTTGGGTCCAATAAAAATGATATTGTTCTTTTCACATGCTTGAGCGAAAGCAGAGTTTTCACTTAGAAATCCATAACCAGGATGAACCGCATCCACGCACAATGACTTGCATACTTCTATAATTTTATCGCCACGTAAATACGATTGACTGGATGGTGCTTCACCAATCCACACTGCTTCATCGGCAAACTTAACATGAGTTGCATTTCTATCGGCAGACGAATACACCGCTACCGTTTTGATGCCCATTTTTTTGGCTGTTTTCATTACACGAATGGCAATTTCACCACGATTGGCAACTAGTATTTTGGTTATTTTTTTCATTCAAATTCGATTAATAATTGTCCTTTGTCTACTGCATTTCCTTTTTCCACTGCGATGGATTTAATAATTCCGTCACGAGGAGAGAGAAAACTGTTCTCCATTTTCATGGCTTCGAGAATTAATAACGGATCGTTTTCTTTGACTTCTTGTCCGACTTTCACGTTAATTTCGAGAATTAATCCTGGCATTGGTGCTTTGATAGCGTTGATAACTTTAGTGCGTCCACGTTCAATTCCCATACTTTTAATAAGCAAATCAAGTTCATTTTCAATCGTCACTTCGTAGGTGTTATTATTGACTTTTATTGTATATTTTTTAAAGAGAAAATCAGCACCAATTAGTTCTGCCTGGAAAGGTTTACCTTCTTTTAAAATATGAAATTTGTTTTGTTCTATACTAACTGCATCTAGTTTTTTAAGGTCGCTTGCCGATAAATCAATCGGAGTTCCATTGTTTACAGTTAGTTTATAAGAGTTACTCATACGATATCATTTTGTTGGTAGTAAATTTAGGAAAAGTATAGAATATTTCTAGAATAAAAATCATTGAAATTGGTATTTTGTTGCCGTTGCTTTTAAATTGTAGTCAAAACCATTCAAATAATAAGTCAAAATAGCAGAATACTAATTGGGTTGATAGAAACTAAAAACTTACTCTATATTTGTGTCAGTAAGTTAGATAAACCATGATAAAAAATAAATTTCAAATACTACTCTTCCTTTTTCTCATCTCTTTTTGTTTGAATAGTTTTGGACAGAACATAAAAATAGACAGTCTAAAAAGAGTACTCAAAGTGGTTAAAATTGATACTGCTAAAGTAAACATCTACAATCATATTGCTGATATATTTAAAGAATCGAACCCAGATTCGACATCGTTTTATGCTCAAAAAGCGAATGCACTTTCTAAAAAAATAAAATATGGTTTTGGACTTGCCAATTCCAATATGAATTTTGGAAATGCCAACATCATCTTAGGAAATTACAAAAATGCAACAACGTATTTTTTCAAAGCACAACTCGAATATGAATCGTTGCTAAAAGATGACTCCAACAATAAACAACTCAAAAATGGTTTGGCCAGAGCTTATGCTAGTGCCGGAGTTGTTTTTTCGGAAGAAAGCAATTATTATATGGCTTTGGAAAATTACCAAAAAGCATTGAAATTGTATCTCGATATTGATCAAAAAAATAGCATTTCTAAAGCATACAATAATATCGGAATTGTTTATAAATCGCAAGGAAATTATCCTAAAGCCCTAGAATATTTAGAGAAAGCCCTTAAAATTCAGCAAGAAATTGGTGAACAATCGGCGGCCGTAACATTGACTAATATTGGTGTCATTCATTTAGAAAATGGCAAAGATGCAACAGCATTTCAATACTACAATAAAGCCTATAAATTGTTTGAAAAAATAGACAATCAAAGAGGTTTTGCGCTTCTAAACAATTACATGGGAGATTATTACAAAAAACAAAACAACCATACTAATGCCATAACCTATTACACCAAATCCCTAAATTTATATGAGGAAATGCAAAATAAATTTGGTGCCTCGTTGGCTTTGTACAATTTAGGGCAGCTGTATTGTGATCAGAAAAATTTTGCTGAAGCGATGCCTTTTGCAACGAAATCACTTGCATATGCAAAAGAAATTGGCGTACTTGATCAAACATTTCACTCCGAAAAATTAGTGAGCGATTTGTATGCCTTTCAAAATAATCCTGAACAATCATTACTTCATTATAAAAATTACATTATTGCTCGTGACAGCATAACCAATGAAGAGAATAATAAAAAATTCCTTCGTGCAGAAATGGATTTTGAGTACCAAAAAAAGGAAGCACTGTTGATTGAAAAAGAAAAAAGACAGCGTCAATTTACATTGTTTTCTATACTTGCCGCTGTATTATTAATCGGATTGGTATTTGTTATTTTCAACAGAAGACAAGTCAAACGCCGATTGATACTCCAAAAAGAAGTTGCCGAATACGAACAAAAAGCATTGCATTTACAAATGAATCCACATTTTGTGTTTAACTGTTTGGGATCTATTTCGAGTTTTATTGTACAAAACGGAACCGATTCGGCTTTGAAATATTTATCTAAATTTTCTAAATTAATGCGATTGACTTTAGAATATTCTAAAGGAGCATTAATTCCAATTGACAAAGAAGTAGAAAGCCTTCAGAATTATCTCGAATTAGAACAATTGCGTTTTCACAATAAGTTTGAATTTTCTCTGACTTCGAGTCCGAATGTCGAATTCAATATGGGATTGCCACCCTTATTAATTCAGCCTTTTGTAGAAAATGCGATTCTTCACGGAATGGTTCCGAAAGAAGGAAACGGAAAAATTGATGTCGATTTTGATGTTCAGAATAAGCAATTGGTTTGCACGATTTCGGATAATGGAATTGGTCTTACCAAATCGAAAGAGATGAAAGAGAATTCGGTAGTAGCGCATCAATCAATGGCTTTGGAAATTACCAAAAAACGATTGGAAATCATGGAAGCCACCATTTCTAAATCGGCACAAATTGACATCAAAGAAATCGAAGAAAAGGGTGAAATAATAGGAACAAGAGTTACACTTCGGTTACCAATTCAATACATACAATAAAATGATAACAGCAGTTTTAATAGACGATGACAAACATTTACGAAAAGGTTTAAAAGCACTTTTAGAACGTTACACCAATGAAATCAATATTATTGGTGAAGCTGAAAGCGTGAAAACGGGTGTTGAAATTTTAGAGAAAATAAAACCGCAAGTCATTTTTTTAGACATTCATTTATCGGATGGAACCGGATTTGACATATTAGAACAGCTAACTAAATCGAAAGGAAAGTCGACAGCTCACATCATTTTTATTACCGCTCACGAACAATACGCTTTAAAAGCATTTAAGTTTAGTGCTTTGGATTTTTTATTAAAACCTGTCGATCCTGAAGAATTACAAAATACAATTGCCAAAATAAAAGAAGCTGTTGGAAAAAGTAATTCGTTTGATCATATCGATTTATTGTTGGAAAACATTCGAAAAAAAGTCGACAATTTTAAACGCATTGCACTTTCAACAAGCGATGGAATTCACTTGTTTGAAGTTTCCGATATTATCCGATGTGAAGCCAAAGGGAATTACACCGAGTTTTTTATCAAAAATCACAAGCCATTATTGATATCAAAAACATTAAAAGAATACGAAGAATTGTTAACGGAACACGGATTTGAAAGGATACACCAATCGCATTTAATCAATCTATCGTTTTTAAAATCGTACATAAAATCGGATGGCGGTTATGTAATCATGGCCGATAATTCGAATATTCCTATCGCACAAAGCAAAAGAGAAAAATTGCAAGAATTGATTAAATCCTTATAAAAAGCAAATAAAAGATTATAGAAAATAGATTCTTTTTAAAACTATTAACTCATGAAAACACATACTATAAAAACACATCTAATGAAAAAACTACTACTATTATTGTTGCTATTTACTGGAACAGTAAATGCACAAATTGTGAATATTCCTGATGCTAATTTTAAAGCGAGGTTGATAAGCCTAGGTGTTGATTTAAACAATGATAATGAAATTCAAACTTTTGAAGCGAATTTAATTAATACCTTAAATCTTGAAAATTCTAGCATAAATAACTTAATTGGTATTGCTGCATTTACAAACTTAAACTCTTTGTATTGTAACGATAATAATTTAACATTTTTAGATTTATCGAGTAATATAAACTTAACATTTTTAAGATGCAGAAATAATCAAATCGGATACTTAAATGTAAGCAACAACCCTAACTTAACTGATTTATTAGCCGATAACAACCAATTAAATGGAATAAACATTAGTAATAATCCCAATCTTAATGTTTTGTGGATTGCAGACAATAATTTAACAACACTAAATACAACAAGTTGTGTTAACTTAACTTATTTATGGTGTTCAAATAATAATTTGACTTCATTAGACGTAAGTAATAGTATCAATTTATTCAAATTATTTTGTGATCACAATCAATTAACAACATTAAATTTAAGTGTTAACATACATTTGTTTGAAATATATTGCGCTTATAATCAATTAACATCAATTAATGTTTTAGGATTAAATGAATTAACAAGTTTGGATTGTTCAGATAACTCTTTAACTACAATCAATGTTTCTGGCTTATCTAATTTAATTACATTTTATTGCAATTATAATTTTAATGTGAGTCTAACGATGACCGGACTATTGAATTTGAAATATTTCGCCTGTAACCATTGTAATTTAAGCCTATTAGATATTCCTATCATTCCAACTTTATTAACAATTGATTGCAGTACAAATAATTTAACAACTATTGATGTATCCAACTTTCCAAATCTTCAAACATTAGATTGTAAGTTTAATCAATTAACTACAATAGATGTCAGCAATCAATCACAATTAGTTTTTTTACTATGTAATAATAATCTCCTCACAACTTTGTTTATAAAAAACGGATCAAATGAAACATTAATCGTAGACAATAATCCTAATCTACAATATGTTTGTGCAGATGAAGGACAATTACTAACAATTGTAACTCAAGTAAGCAATTCTACAGTAGTCAACTCATATTGTACATTCATTCCTGCTGGAAATTACAATATTATTACTGGTCAAATTAAATATGACTCTAATAGTAATGATTGTGATACTAGTGATTTACCAGTATCAAATATTAGAATGAATATGACGCAATGGGGTTTAAATAGTGCAACATTTTCAAATAATTCAGGAAATTATACATTCTACACCACATTTGCAGATCAATTAGTAGAACCAATTGTTGAAAATCAATCATGGTTTAATTTTACACCTGCTTCTGCAACTATTTCATTTCCAAATAATGACAACAATACATTCATTCAGGACTTTTGCATTGCTCCAGTTGGTAATCACACCGATTTAGAAATTGTAATCGAACCTGTTACTCCAGCTCGTCCTGGATTTAATGCTGTCTATAAAATTGTCTATAAAAATAAAGGAAATACTACGCCCGGTTTTAATAGTGGCGTTCGCTTTGAATTCAATCCCAATAAAATGACATTCATTTCAGCAAGTCAAACTGTGGGCACACAAAGTTCCACTTACATTAATTTTGATTATTCTAATTTAAGACCTTTTGAATCGAGAAGTATATTGGTGACTTTTCTCATCAATAGCCCCACAGATTCAAATCCCGTTACTATCGGAGATGTACTGTCATTGCACGCCAACATCGGTTTAAATATTGGTGACGAAAATTTTAGTGATAACAATTTTTATTACAATCAAACGGTGGTTGGCTCATTTGATCCGAATAATATTGTGTGCATTGAAGGTCCTATTGTGTCGACTTCTCAAATTGGTCAATATTTGCATTACGCCATCAATTTTGAAAACACGGGTAATTATCAAGCTCAAAATGTGGTTGTTAAAGATGCTATCGACACAAGCATGTACGATATCAACTCTTTGCAAATGCTCAATACTTCACATTCGTCGTTTACTAAAGTAACAGGAGATACCGTAGAATTTATGTTTGAAAACATCAATTTAGCGGCTGCCGAAGGAAGTCCACCAGTAGGCGGGCACGGAAATATACTTTTCAAAATTAAATCGAAAACCAATTTGGTAGCCAATGATTTTGTAACTAAAAAAGCCAAAATTTACTTTGATTACAATGCTCCAATCAATACCAATATTGCACAAACCACCTTTCAATTGTTAAGTAATAACGTTTTTGAATTGGATGCAAGTGTCGTAGTACATCCGAATCCAACCAACGGAATACTCAATATCAATAGTGATTTTAATATTAAATCAATTGCTTTGTATGATATTCAAGGAAGATTATTACAAACTGATTTGGAAAATTCAAATGAAACGATACTTGATCTTTCAACCTATCAAAGCGGAATCTATTTCGTAAAAATCAATACCGAAAAAGGAAGTAAAGTTGAAAAAATTATAAAAGAGTAGTTAAATAGTTTAGTTAAACTTAAGAGCGCAGGTCAGTATTGGTCTGCGTTTTTTTTTATAATACCAACAATCCAGATTCTCTTAAGGTATTTATAGGTTTAGAATACCAAAACATTTCAAAATCCTCGTATTGCTTTTCATAGATGTCCTTTATTTGTCCGAAAGTCGGCATTGTTGGATTGTAAACGGAAGCCAATTCTAATGCCGTAATTAACAACGCCGCTTTGTCTTTTTCCAAAGAAATTGCAAACGTCTTTGTTCTTTCATGGAAAGTCAGTTTGGTCATTTCCCAATGGTTTCCTTTTTTTGATTTGGTGAAATGTTCTGCGTTTGGAGTTCCTCCTATCCAAATAATTTTTGCAGAAGGTTTTATAGCAAATTGCGCTTCTTTTTCCAAACAGGAAACGATATATTCGGAGGAAATTTTTGTACGTGGAATTTTAAAATCAAACCAATCTTGCAACTTATAATCAAAGCAGATTCCGTGCATATAATTGAACAACGATTTCTTCAAACCGAAACTAAATTTATCGTGATCAATATTGGTTTTGTCTTTAAAATTGATGTCGTTATTAGCGAATGTTATTTCGTTCATTTCTGGAATAACTCCAAATTCTTCGGGAAACATGCCAACTGGCGAATGTGCTGTCATTGCAAATTGATGCCAAAAACCACTTTGTAAAACGCCAACTTCAAACAATTGACGCACCATTTCCAAACTGTCGATGGTTTCTTGAATCGTTTGTGTTGGATAACCGTACATTAAATAGGCGTGAACCATGATTCCGGATTCGGTAAAATTGCGAGTGACTTGAGCTACTTGTTCGACAGTTACACCTTTTTTTATCAATTCTAACAATCGATCAGACGCCACTTCCAATCCGCCAGAAACCGCAATACAACCCGATTCTTTGAGTAAAAAACACAAATCGGCAGTGAAGCTTTTTTCGAAACGAATGTTCGTCCACCACGTTACGACTAATTTTCGTTTGAGAATTTCCAAAGCTACTTCGCGCATCAAGGCTGGCGGTGCTGCTTCATCCACAAAATGAAATCCGTTTTCGCCAGTGTGAGTGATGAGTTCCTCCATTCTATCCACCAAAATTTTGGCAGCAATGGGTTCGTATAATTTGATATAATCTAACGAGATATCACAAAATGTACATTTTCCCCAGTAACAGCCGTGTGCCATAGTGAGTTTGTTCCAACGACCATCACTCCACAAACTGTGCATCGGGTTGGCGATTTCGATTACAGAGATGTACTGATCTAAAAACAAATCGGAATAATCGGGAGTACCCACTTCGGATTGTTTATAATCGGATTTTGTTGTATTATTTTTGTAAATGACATTTCCGTTTTCAAGAAGAAATGTTCTTTTAAATTGGTTTGATGAGATTCCTCCTTCGTCGGAATGACAAACTGCCGAACAAAGCAATTCAACAGGAAGTTCTCCATCATCTAATGTTATAAAATCGAAGAATTCAAATACGCGTTCGTCTTTTATGTCACGAAGTTCGGTGTTAGGAAAACCGCCACCCATCGCGACTTTGATGGTAGGAAAACGACTTTTTATAAATTGGGCGCATCGAAATGCACTGTATAAATTTCCGGGAAAGGGAACAGAAAAACAAATGAGTTTGGGTTGGACTTCTTCTATTCGATTCTTTAAAATCTGTAACGTTATGTTGTCGATATACGTCGGTTTCTTTTGCAAATGCGAATACAATTCATCAAACGAATTGGCGCTTCGTCCCAAACGTTCTGCATAGCGACTGAAACCAAAATTCTCATCTACACATTCGACAATATAATCCGACAAATCTTCGAGATACAAAGTGGCTAAATGCTTTGCTTTGTCTTGCATTCCCATAGAACCAAATGCCCACTCCATATCGTCGAGTTGTGCAAAACGACCAGCTTCAGGAAGGAAATTTCCGGAACAAATTTGTCGCGCCAATGTTGGGTTTTTCCCTTGAAGGAAAGCGATTACTCCATCTATGGTTTTGATGTAATCATTTTGGAGAGAAAAGATTCGTTGGGAGTTGGAAGATGGAAGATGGGAGCTGGTAGAATTATAAATTTGAGTTAAACCCTTTTTTGAAAACAATTCCGCTATCACTTCAATTCCCAAATCCATTTGAAAAGAAGCAATTTTTTTAGTATTCAAAAAACCTTTCAGATAAGCTGTAGCTGGATACGGCGTATTGAGTTGCGTAAATGGTGGTGTTATTAAAAGTACGTCTTTCAAGTGAACTATTTTTTTGTAAAAGTAAAATTTAAAATTTAGGATTTAACTATTATTTGTGAAATTGAGTTTGTAAAACGAATTTGAATTATACCTATTTTTACACCCGAAACCATAAGGTCGAATTGTACGAAGTAAAAAAAAATAATTTATGCCAACGGATTGTATAAGCTATCAAAATTCGGGATATTTCACTAAACTAATTGTAGATTATTTAGAGGAGAAAGAGGAATTGAAGTCGTTGTACAATCGTTTTCCAAAGATGGAGAATTTCAAAAATCAGCTCGAAGAAAAGAATAAAAATTTTAATGGCAATAGGCAAATTTTAGTGGCTGAATTAGAAAAGCAATATGCTAATTTTGAAATTTCAGAAGAGACATCGAGTAACATTAAACGCTTAAATAACTCCAATACTTTTACAGTAACTACCGGACATCAGCTGAATTTATTTACTGGACCGTTGTATTTTTTATATAAAATTATTTCCACCATCAATCTTTGTAAGGAATTAAAAGCCAGTTATCCTGAAAATGATTTTGTTCCCATTTACTGGATGGCGACCGAAGATCATGATTTTGAGGAAATCAATTATTTCAATTTTAAGAACAAGAAAATCAAATGGGAACAAGAAAGTCATGGACCTGTTGGACGTCTTTCAACGGAAGGTTTGGATGCTATTTATAGTCTTTTTGAAAAAGAACTAGGAAGCAGTAAAAATGCCGATTATCTTAAAAAATTATTTCAAGATTCCTATTTGAAGCATACCAATTTAGCCGATGCTACGCGGTTTTTAGCCAATGAATTGTTTAAAAAGGAAGGATTGGTTATTTTAGATGGAGATTCGGTTGCTTTGAAAAAACTATTTATTCCCTACGTGAAAGAGGAATTGCTACATCAAACTTCCAATAAAAAAGTCTTGGAAACCAATGCTATTTTAAAAGATTATAAGATTCAAGTCAATCCTCGTGAAATTAATTTATTTTATATTGAAGATAATTTTCGGGAACGAATTGTTTTTGAAAATGGGATGTACAAAGTAAAAGGCACGAGCGTTAGCGAACTGGCGAAGCAGACTAATACAGAATTTACAGAGATAGAAATACTGGAATTACTGACTTCTCATCCAGAGAAATTCAGTCCGAATGTCATCATGCGTCCGTTGTATCAAGAAGTTATTTTACCCAACTTATGTTATATTGGAGGTGGTGGTGAGATTGCCTATTGGTTGGAATTGCAATCCAATTTCGAAGCGAACAAAGTCACTTTTCCAATGTTGCTACTTCGGAATTCGGTGGTTTTAGCTACTCAAAAACATGTAGAAAAAATAGACAAATTAGAATTAACTTGGCGCGATTTATTCTCCAATCAACAGCAATTATTTGATTTAAAAACCAAAAAATATTCGCAATTTAAAATTGATTTTTCTGAACAGAAAGAACAATTAAAAAAACAATTTGATTATTTATTATCGATTGCTGAACAAACGGACAAATCGTTTACAGGAGCTGTAAAAGCTCAAGAAACCAAACAAACTAAAGGATTGGAAAATCTCGAAAAACGATTGTTGAAAGCCGAAAAAAGAGTCCACGCCGATAAATTGGAACGTATTTTATTGTTACAAAACGAACTCTTTCCAAACCAAAGTTTGCAAGAACGAAAAGCCAATTTCTCTGAATTTTATTTGGAATACGGAAGTTCTTTAATTGAAAAATTACTTCTCGAATTAAAGCCTCTTGAACAGGAATTTAAAGTTGTCATTTTATAACATCATATTCTTGAAAATCCTAAAAAATGTATTACTTTTGCACCCAAATTAAAAATACATATAAAAATGGCTACTAATAGAACTTTTACAATGATTAAACCTGATGGTGTTGAAAACGGACACATCGGCGGAATTTTAAACATGATAACAGAAGGAGGTTTCAAAATTGTTTCTTTGAAATTGACACAATTAACGGTTGCTGATGCACAAGCATTTTATGCAGTTCACGCTGCTAGACCTTTCTACGGAGAATTAGTAGAATTTATGACAAGAGGTCCAATTGTAGCTGCAATATTAGAAAAAGAAAATGCTGTGGATGCATTCCGAACTTTAATTGGTTCGACTAATCCTGCTGATGCTGCGGAAGGAACTATTCGTAAAAAATACGCTACTTCGATTGGAGAAAATGCCGTTCACGGTTCTGACTCTGATGAAAATGCTGCTATTGAAGGTGCTTTTCATTTTTCAGGAAGAGAGCAGTTTTAAGGAGATACGCTTCGCTTTAGATTTTTAGATACGCCCTTCGGGCTTTAGATTATTGGATAATCTTTCTTAAAATATAAAATCCCATTTCAATTAAGAAATGGGATTTTATATTTTCACCCTATATTAATC
>JANNCY010000148.1:0-4946 GCA_031387085.1 Flavobacteriales bacterium
ATCTCCAGCTGTAATCTTTTCTGAAAAATTACTACGCTCTAACCATTCTGCATAATCTGCAGATCCCGATTGATAGGTAACTCCAGTATTTTCAAGAGCAAAAACATTATAGGCAGCTAAATTAGCAGTAGCTAAAACCAAATCTGCGGCAGCCATTGCAATACATGCGCCACATGGACCTGTAGAGGCAATTACACCTCCTACAACCACAGGAATAACCGCTAAAACCTGATTAGCAATTGCTTTTGCTTCTTCTGCAACTAATATGGCTTCGTCATAAATAAATTCTGGATCTGACGTTGCTTCCGACGCAGTTTCACCTTCAATTCGTCCAACTGCACTACCGTTTCCATTAAAAAAGGTGATGAAATTATTCGAATTATTAGGAGTGCCAGCATTTAATTTTATTGCGATTCCCTGATCACTTCCCTGAACCCGTAATGGATGAGCTGCATACGAGCCATCGCCACCACCAACATTAGTATTTATGGTTACTTGGCCATCCACATTTAGAGTATCGTTTATGTCGGTTGCACCATCCACATTCAATACACCAGTCAAATGAGAAGCCGCTGCATTATTAACATTCAATGCACTATTTAAATTACTTGTGCCGTCAACGTTTAGCGTGCTGTTTAAATCGGTTGCACCGTCTACATTTAAAACTCCGGTCAAATGAGAAGCCGCAGCATTATTTACATTTAGTAAACTATTTAAATTGGTCGCGCCGTCAACATTTAAAGAACTATTTAAATCGGTTGCACCGTCAACATTCAATGTATTGTTTAAATCGGTTGCGCCATCTACATTTAAAACCCCAGTCAAATGAGTAGCAGCAGCATTATTCACATTTAAAGTGCTATTCAAATCGGTTGCGCCGTCAACGTTTAGTGTATTGTTTAGATCGGCTGCACCATCCACTTGTAAAGTACCTGTAAGTTTAGTGGCTTTTAGGTTAGCTACTGTAAAGTTGCCATTATTGATAGTTTGACCTCCTAATACGTTCAAATAAACATTTCTATTAACGGTCAAATCTTCTCCAACTTCCAAACTTTTTCTTAATTTGATATCTCCATTGGCTTGAATACGAAGTCGGTCTATGTTATTGGTAACAATTACCAAATCTTCAAAATCAGTAGTTCCTAATTTGTCCTCAAAAGCATGCGAATTGGAGTTCCCAAACAATGACCAATTTTGTGACGGAACGCCAGCAGTAGGACGACTGATTAAATTGGTATCAGCATTTGGATTGTTTTTAAAAACATCATTAACAAATTGGGAAAGACGCGTCGGTCTGTTTGTAAGGTCATTATAGTTGCCGTTAAATGCATTTTCAGCTTTACGCGCATTTAAAGCGTAAGGAACACTTAATAATTCACTAACACCAACAATATCAAAATTGGAATTTCCATTAGGATCGGTTGCTGTTTTTATAAAATAAGAGCCATTTGCCCAATCAATATCGGCGAATTTTCCTTTAACTATTTCTCCACCACCAATTTCCAAACTTACGAGTCCATTTGTATTGGTGCTGGAAGTGTGATTTTCAATATACACCGCTTCTCCATCTTTAGATCCTTTAAGTACACTGATTTGAATGGTAACTTTTTGATTGGAAATTAATGCTCCTTTGTTGTCACGAATAACCGATTGATAGCTCATTTTATTTGGAACTTGAGCAAAAGTTGTAGCTGTAATTAGAAATACAACAATAAGGTAAATTATTTTTTTCATGTCTTTTAATTTTTAATTATTTTAAAGGTTTTGATTGTTTTTTCATTCGATAGTACTTTTAGAAAATAAGTGCCATGAGGTAAATTTTTCATGGGAATGGAAGTGGTATTTTCTGTAAGCTTATCGTTTGAAAGTAACTGTCCGGAAAGACTGTACAATTGATAAAATAAAATACCTTGGTCAACGTTTTCTGTTTGTAAGTTTACCATATCCGCTGTTGGATTTGGATAAACTCTAAACTGTAAATTGGAAGTAATAGGGTCTTTTTCGTTTGAAATTTCCATAATTTCATACGCGTTTTGTACACCTTGAGCAACACTAATGTTCTCGTTGGAATTAGTAGCATAAACAGACTGTCCAATTGAATAACTTGACGAACCTTTGACGCCAGAAGCATCACCGCCAGAAGCCACGAGGGTTTCTTGCGCATTAATAGTGTAAACAGCAAATAGGAGTAATGCTGTTAGGGTTTTTTTTCTCATTGTTTTGATTTTGATAAGATTACTTAAAATCAACTCAATTAAAAAAAGTCGATTTTACTCTAGTCTTTGTTTTGTATGACACAATTTAATGTTAATATTTTGTACAACAGCATATTATCGATGAAGTGCCAATTTTATAGACGAAAGGAACAATCTCAAAATTAAGTGATTGAGATTTAGTGTTTTATTACTAAAGGGAACGATAGATTGCTTCGGTCTTCGCAATGACATTAAACCGCTACAATTCCTCTAATGTGCGGATGTGGATCGTAATCTTCTAAAGTAAAATCCTCAAACGTAAAATCAAAGATGTTTTTTACATTCGGATTTAAAACCATTTTTGGTAACGGTTTTGGTTCGCGGGAAAGTTGCAATTCTACTTGTTCAAAATGATTGTTGTAAATGTGTGCGTCGCCAAAAGTGTGGATGAATTCACCTACTTGTAATTCGCATACTTGTGCAATCATCATCGTAAATAAAGCGTAAGATGCAATATTAAAAGGAACTCCAAGAAAAATATCAGCACTTCGTTGGTACAGTAAGCAAGACAACCTACCTTTTTCTCCCCCTTCGGGGGTTGGGGGGCTTACATAAAACTGAAAAAATGCATGACAAGGTGGTAAAGCTACTTTTCCGTTGGCAATGTTTTCTGCAAACGATTTTGTTGTGTCTGGTAAAACTGAAGGATTCCAAGCTGAAACTAACATTCTTCTGCTGTTCGGATTTTTCTTTAATGTGTCTATTAATTCGGTAATTTGATCGATTTCTTCACTGTTCCAATTGCGCCATTGGTGTCCGTAAACTGGACCTAAATCGCCATTTTCATTGGCCCATTCGTCCCAAATTCGTACACCATTTTCTTTTAAATAACCAATATTCGTATCGCCTTTTAAGAACCAAAGTAATTCGTAAACGATCGATTTTAAATGCAGTTTCTTGGTAGTCACCATCGGAAAACCTTCACTCAAATCAAAACGCATTTGGTAACCGAAAACACTTTTGGTTCCGGTTCCTGTTCGATCTCCTTTCTGAGTTCCGTTTTCTAAAACGTGCTTTACTAAATCGTGGTATTGTTTCATGTCATTGCGAGGAACGAAGCAATCTGTTCCTAATTAATTTTATTTTACTATGATTCTCTCTTCGATATCTCATCTCTTATCCGAGCCGCTTTTTCATAATCTTCATCCTGAACGGCGCCTTCTAAAAGTTCATGAAGTTCAACCAGGCTTAATTTAGAATAGCCATCGGCATTTTCATTTCCTTCACTGTCCAATCCGAAAGTTTCGGGTGTAGAAAGAATGTCATCGTTGTCTGGATTTTGTCCTTCAATTTCTGGTGTATTTGGATTGAGATAAATTCCAGCCTTATCCAAAATATTTTTATAGGTAAAGATTGGTGCTTGAAAACGAAGTGCTAAAGCAATAGCATCGGAAGTACGTGCATCTATTATCTCTTCTATTTTGTCTCTTTCACAAATGATACTTGAATAAAAAACGCCATCCACCAGTTTGTGAATAATGACTTGCTTCACTACAATGTCAAATCGGTCGGCAAAACTTTTAAACAAATCGTGCGTTAAGGACGTGGCGGCTTGATTTCTTTCTCTAAAGCGATAGCGATAGATTGTGCTTCGAATGCTCCAATAACTATTGGTAATTTTCGTTCCCCATCCACTTCATTTAATATAAGTGCATACGCACCGTTTTGGGTTTGGCTGTAAGAGATTCCCTTTATGGTAAGTTTTACTAAACTCATTTAAATTTTAGATTGCAGATTTATTACGTCTGTTCGCCATTCTGGCTGAGTCAGATTGCAAAGTGCAAAGTAACAAAAAACTTTGGCTTCAAAAAATTTCTTTGCTGTGATTTTTTACAACATAGATACATAAGGTTTTGTTTATTAGTTAAAATAAAGTGTCAGAAAGATAAACCTTTTTCACAGAGCTTATGATTACTCTGTAATGCGTAGCATCTTTTCGGCAAAATATTCTATGATTCTATGTGGTTTAAAAACTTTCTGTATGATGGTTAAAATAAAAAACCACCTAAAAGTTAGATGGTTTTTGGAATTTTTTATTTTTTATTTGGAATTTAACTATTCTGTGCTTTAAACGCTGCTAATTTTTGAGTTAATTTAGGAACAATATCAAAAGCATCACCAACGATTCCATAATCAGCTACTTTAAAAAAAGGTGCTTCTGCATCGGTATTAATGACCACTTTGACTTTAGAAGAATTAATTCCGGCAATATGTTGAATCGCTCCCGAAATCCCAACAGCAATATACAAATTTGTGGCTACCGGTTTTCCGGTTTGACCAACGTGTTCACTGTGAGGACGCCATCCCAAATCGGAAACCGGTTTAGAACAAGCCGTTGCTGCTCCGAGAACGGTAGCTAATTCTTCTAACATTCCCCAGTTTTCTGGACCTTTCATTCCGCGACCACCAGATACCACGATATCCGCATCGGCTATGGTTACTTTTCCAGTTGCTTTTTCAACGGAAACTACTTTCACATCAAAATCAGCATCGTTTAATGTCGGAGCAAAAGTTTCTTCCGAAGCACTTCCTGCACTTTCTACCAATCCAAAAGAGTTTTTCCCAATAGCAATTACTTTTACATCGGTAGTAATTTCGGTGATATTGAAAGCTTTGTTCGAGAATGCAGTTCTTTTTACCTGAAATGGCGAAGTGGAGATTGGTAATCCAACAACATTAGAAGCATATCCT
>JANNCY010000160.1:0-6938 GCA_031387085.1 Flavobacteriales bacterium
GTATGTCGCCGCCTTTTTTTATGGAACCCCAATCTGAAAAGATTGGGGTTCTTTTTTTATATCATATTCTTCTTATCTACAGCAGGTTGCTTCGGCTATCGCCTCGCAATGACTGTCTTGTTGAACAGATTTTGTTATTGAATTGTCAATTTAAAACCTTCATTGCGAGCGAGGAACGAGCGAAGCAATCTCATGTTTGTATGAAAGCGGAGTTGCTATGCAAGCCCGCGTGAGGGATAGTAGCGGTATCCTTTTATGGAGTGCAACGTAATAAAAGATATAGCGTATAGCCCAACCCCGATGGATAAAAACAAGTTGTCAAACGTAGTTTTTACCTATCGGGGGCACGCCATAAAAAGGCGCCACTTCAAATGAAATTGCTTTTAGTTTTTTATCCGTGAATGGTTTCTGATTTGCCGTAATTGGTGATGAGTTCGCCTTCAAATTCCAACCATTCTTTCCAGCGTTTGTCGACATCTACCTTTTCGGAATATTTTCGGGCAAAACCAAGAAATGTGGTATAGTGACCGGCTTCACTTATCATCAAATCTTTATAAAACTGAGCCAATTCAGGGTCTTTTATATTTTGAGAAAGCACTTTGAATCGCTCGCAACTACGCGCTTCAATCATTGCAGAAAATAATAATCGGTCAACAAAAGCATCGTTTCGGCTACCGTCTTTCTTTAAGAATTTGAACAGTTCGTTCACATAATGGTCTTTTCGTTCGCGGCCTAAAGTCAAACCTCGCTCTTTGATGATGTTGTGCACCATTTGAAAATGCTCTAATTCTTCTTTGGCAATTTCTAAAAGGTCGGTCACCAAATCGACATGCTCTGAGTTGTAAGTAATAATCGTTATTACATTGGTTGCCGCCTTTTGCTCACACCAAGCGTGATCAGTAAGAATTTCTTCGATGTTTCCTTCAACTATGTTTACCCAGCGTGGGTCGGTTTTCAATTTTAGACCTAACATTTTTTTGTTATTTTAGAGTAGTACAAAATTATGTCTTTTCTTTGTATAAGTTATTGAAATTATGCAAAATTCGAATCGCGTTCTAATTATTGGTTTTGTTTGGCCCGAGCCTAAATCGTCGGCTGCCGGAAATCGGATGATGCAATTAATTGATTTGTTTCAAAAGAATGACTATGAAGTTACGTTTGCAACTACAGCTTTGAATCTAGAATTTTCTGAAGATTTAATTTCACTTGGAATTACAATCAAAAATATTGAACTGAATTCGGCTACGTTTGACGATTTTGTAAAAATGTTACAGCCAAGCATCGTTGTATTCGATCGATTTATGGTAGAAGAGCAATTCGGCTGGCGTGTTACAGAAAGTTGCCCTACTGCTTTAAAATTACTCAATACCGAAGACTTGCATTCGTTACGTATGGCGCGACAGCTGGCAGTGAAGGAAAAGCGTGAATTTCAATTGGAGGATTTGTTTTCGTTGGATGTTACAAAGCGGGAAATCGCGTCTATTTTGCGTTGCGATTTGTCTTTGATGGTTTCTGAAGTTGAAATGGAATTGTTGCAAAATCAATTTAAAATAGCAAAAGATATACTTTATCATCTTCCCATTTTTGCCGAAAAATTGGATTTTCTTCCCACTTATGATGAACGTAAGGATTTTGTTTTTATTGGTAATTTTTTGCACGAACCGAATTGGGACTGTGTGAAATACCTTTCGGAAGTTATTTGGCCGTTACTTCATTCTAAATTGCCAGATGCTAAAATGTTGATTTATGGTGCGTATCCGTCGCAAAAAGTGTTGGAGTTACATAAACCCAATTGTAATTTTTACATTATGGGACGAGTAGAAAACGCAATCGAAGTGGTTAAAAAAGCTAAAGTAGTTTTGGGTCCGATTCGTTTTGGTGCTGGAATAAAAGGCAAATTGTTGGAAGC
The DNA here is from genome assembly GCA_031387085.1 of Flavobacteriales bacterium. GTDB lineage: Bacteria > Bacteroidota > Bacteroidia > Flavobacteriales > Flavobacteriaceae > Flavobacterium. Next base: position 1,910 of record JANNCY010000160.1, read on the forward strand.
GATGCAATGTGGTACGCCAAGTGTGACTACAGCTATTGGTGCAGAAGCGATGCAAGGTGATTTGGAGTGGAACGGATTTGTAAAGGACAATCCGAATGATTTTGCAGCAGCAGCAGTTGAGTTATCTAATAATAAATCGTTGTGGGAAAAGTGTCAGCAAAATGGTTTTGAAATGTTGGAAAAGAGATTTGCTAAAGTTCTTTTTGAAACTGATTTTATAGCTCAGCTAGATTCGCTTTGTCTCAATTTAAAACAACATCGAAAGGCTAATTTTATGGGAGCCCTATTGCAACATCATTTGCTTTCGAGTACCAAATACATGAGTAAGTGGATTGAAGAGAAAAACGCAAATAAAAAATCCTGATTATTTCTAATCAGGATTTATATTTTGAAACAGTTTGAATTACGCCAGCATCGTCACCGGATTTTCCAAAAACGTTCTAAGCGTTTGTAAGAATTGCGCTCCAGTTGCACCATCGACTGTTCGGTGATCGCAGGCAAGCGTTACTTTCATCGTGTTTCCCACGACGATTTGTCCGTTTTTCACCACTGGTTTTTCAACGATTGCGCCTACAGAAAGGATGGCTGAATTCGGTTGGTTGATAATCGAAGTGAATTCGGTAATTCCGAACATCCCTAAATTAGAAACCGTAAACGTACTTCCTTCCATTTCGGCAGGTTGTAGTTTTTTGATTTTTGCTCTTCCAGCCAAATCTTTAACGTTTCCACCAATTTGGGACAAACTCATCTGATCTGCAAATTTCAAAACCGGAACCACCAAACCGTCTTCAACGGCTACAGCAACTCCGATATTAATATGATGATTTATCGTAATGGCATCGTCTGCCCATTGCGAATTGACTTTTAAATGTTTCTTCAATCCCATCGCACAGGCTTTAATCACCATGTCGTTGAAAGACACTTTCGTATCTGGAATGGTATTGATGGTAGCACGCGATTTCATGGCTTCATCCATATTCACTTCGATAGTCAGATAGAAATGAGGAGCGGTGAAAATCGATTCCGATAAACGTTTTGCGATTACTTTTCGCATCGTTGAATTTGGAATTTTTTCTGAATACATTTCACCAACCGGAACAAATGGTTTAACCACAGCTTGTGCAGTAGGTGCTTCCGGTTGAGAAGTTGTTGGTGCAGTAGCTGGAGCCGAAGCGGTATAGTTTTCTACATCACTTTTTATAATTCTTCCGTTTTCACCAGAACCTTTTACATGTGCAATATTGATTCCTTTAGCAGAGGCTATTTGTTTCGCTAATGGAGAAGCGAAAATTCGTCCGCCATCAGTTGTTGTTGTTTCCTGTGTTGCTGTTTGCTGATTCTCGGTTTTTGGAGTAGCTTCTTCCGTTTTTGCTGGAGCTGTAGTTGCTCCTTTAGCGTAATTTTCTGCAATTCCAGTTACATCAGTTCCGGCAGGACCAATGATAGCTAATACGCTGTCAACTGGTGCCGTTCCTCCTTCTTGAATTCCGATGAATAATAAGGTTCCGGAATTGAAAGATTCGAATTCCATTGTCGCTTTATCGGTTTCGATTTCGGCAAGAATGTCTCCTTCTTTCACTTCGTCACCTACTTTTTTCAACCAGGTTGCTACAGTACCTGTAGTCATTGTGTCACTTAGTCGTGGCATTGTGATTACTTTTACGCCAAGCCCCATCCCAGCCTTCCCCGAAGGGGAAGGAGTTGAAGTAGTAGTTATTTCAACTTCTGTTTTAGTTCCCCCATTGGGGGCTAGGGGGCTTAATAAAGCAGAAATATCTTCACCTTCTTTTCCAATAATAGCTAAAAGTGAGTCTACTGGCGCGGATTGACCTTCTTGGATTCCGATGTGTAATAGGGTTCCGGAATTGAAAGATTCGAATTCCATAGTTGCTTTATCCGTTTCGATTTCAGCTAAAATATCACCTTCTTTAATCGTATCACCTACTTTTTTAAGCCAAGTTGCAACAGTTCCTTCTGTCATGGTATCGCTCAAACGCGGCATGTTTATTACTGTAGCCATAATTATAATCTATGAGAAATGAAAGGATAATTTTCTTGTTCGTATACTACATCGTATAATTGTTGCGCTTCCGGAAACGGAGATTCTTCTGCAAATTTTTCGCATTCATCGACTAAGTTTTTTACGCTTTCGTCGATGGCTTCAATTTCAGTATCGGTAGCGTATTTTTTATCTTTTATGATGTCTAAAACTTGGGTGATCGGATCTATTTTTCGGTATTCTTCTACTTCGTCTTTGGTTCTGTAAAGTTGTGCATCCGACATTGAATGTCCTCTGTAACGGTATGTTTTCATTTCTAAAAATGTGGGTCCGTCTCCTCTTCGTGCTCGGTCAATTGCCTCTTGCATGGCTTCTGCTACTTTCACAGGATTCATTCCGTCTACGGGTCCACATGGCATTTCATACCCTAAACCTAATTTCCAAATATCGGTATGATTGGCCGTTCGTTCTACAGAAGTTCCCATAGCATAGCCGTTATTTTCACAGATAAAAACGACAGGAAGTTTCCACAACATCGCCATATTAAATGCTTCATGAAGGGAACCTTGACGTGCAGCACCATCTCCAAAATAGGTTAAGGTTACGCCGCCAGTATCGAAATATTTATCGGCAAACGCCATTCCGGCTCCGACTGGAATTTGCGCTCCCACGATTCCGTGACCACCGAAAAAACCATGTTCTTTAGAGAAAATGTGCATCGAACCGCCCATTCCTTTGGATGTTCCGCTTACTTTTCCGAAAAGTTCTGCCATTACTTTTTTAGGATCTACGCCCATTCCGATAGGTTGAACGTGGTTACGATACGCCGTAATCATTTTGTCTTTCGACAAATCCATGGCATGTAAAGCACCTGCAAGAACGGCTTCTTGTCCGTTGTATAAATGTAAAAAACCTCTAACTTTTTGTTGGATATAAACAGCGGCTAATTTGTCTTCAAATTTTCTCCAAAACTGCATGTCTTCATACCACTTTAGGTACGTTTCTTTTGTAATAGGTTTCATTTTTATGAATATATTTTACTATTGATTATTGAAGTTTTTAATAACTAAAAAATTACGTTCCGAATGGTCGGAATGCAAAAGTAAGATAATGATTGTAGATGTAAAAATTTATACGACTTAAATTGTTATTTATTAATTGTCAAATACTGATTATTATCAACTACATCGTTTTAGTTTACAATGACGTTTTATCGAACGAAAGCGGTAATAAATTAGTGATAGAATTGGATTTGTATATCACTCCTTTTTCGCCCATAAAATAAATTTCGATTGGTGTTTCTTGTTTGAATTCGTATTCTGCAATGGCTTGACGACAACTTCCACATGGCGGAATCGGAGACAAAGTTGGATTCGTATCGGAAGCAGCAGTAATCGCTAATGTTAGCATTTTTACATTTGGAAAAATGGCTCCGGCTTGAAAAATGGCGACTCTTTCGGCACATAATCCAGAAGGATACGCTGCATTTTCTTGATTGGAACCTACAACAACTTTTCCGTTTTCTAGTAAAATGGCGGCGCCAACTCTAAATTTAGAATACGGTGCGTAGGCATTTTTGCGGGTTTCAATTGCTTGAAGCAACAGCGATTGTATTTCTGACGGCAAATCAGCAAGGCTATTAAATACTTCTATAATAGTTTCAATTTTAATTTCTTTCATTCGTTATAGCGGAAAAAAAATCCAAACTTCGATTAAGAAATTTGGATTGTTATTTAATTTATTGCATTTTAATTTTCATCGTATTTGTCGCCAAAATTAAATGACAGCGAAAAGCGTAAGGTGTTTTCTAAAGGATTTTTTACTTTAGATGCTGAGAACAGATAAGATACATCTACTTTAACTACATTGTATTTGAATCCGGCTCCCAAAGAGAAAAATTTTCGAGCTCCCTTAACTGGACTTTCATGAAAATACCCCAAACGAAAAGCAAACGAATCTTGGTATAAATATTCTGCTCCTGCTGAATACGTAAATTCTTTAAGTTCTTCTCCCATTCCATCTGGTGCATCACCAAAAGAAGAGAATATACCAGAAACCCAACTTATCGATCTATAGTCATTTCTAACAATTGTTGCATCAGCAGCATCAATTACCCCATCACCATTTAAATCAGTTACAGCTTGAGGTGTTGGAACTAATAATTTTGTAAACTCAACACTTGCAGTTACTTTACTGTACTCATCAAGTATAAAATCAAAAGCACCACCAAGACGCATATTTGATGGTAAAAAATTAGAATTCAAATCATTTTTATCATTATCATAACTAATTTTTGGACCCATATTTTGGAAATTGAATCCCAATCGGTATCTACCATTAAATTCATTAAATGCAATTTCTTCTGATTGGAAAAAACCAGCAACATCAAATGCAAAAGTGCTTGCGGGTTTTGAATCAGTATTATTGTCTCCAATTTTAAGATTCGAACGAATGTATCTACCAGCAACTGCCATTGCAAAGGAATTACTTAATTTTAATGAATATGAAGCATCAAAAGCCAATTCATTTGGTTTAACTACGTTGGCTTGATCGTCAAAATTTTGTCTTAATTCAATTTCACCCAAACTAAAATAACGCAAACTTACACCAACGGCACTACGTTCGCTAAAGCGATTGTAATAGTTAACTTGACCTAATGAAATGTCGTTTACAAGTTGTGTAAGATAGGGTGTATAACTGATAGAAAAACCCTGTTTGTCGAGTGCAAAAGCATATTTTGCTGGATTCCATTGTTGTGAAAAGTTGTCAGCAGAAGTAGCAACTCCTTGGTCAGCAAGACCGGCTGAGCGTGCATCTGAGGCAATTAAAAGAAACGGAACAGCAGTTGTAATTACTCTGTCTGAATTATAAGTATTTTGTGCGTTAACAGTTTGTGTCGTTGAGAATACTAATAATAGTAAAATGGAAATCTTTTTCATATAGAATTTAAAAAATAGTTAACAAATATAGTATTTTATTATAGGATTACAAGTTTTTCAATTTTTTCCGACTTTTCATTTGTAAGCGTCG
>JANNCY010000165.1:0-5019 GCA_031387085.1 Flavobacteriales bacterium
ACTAAAATAATCGGCACCGGGTTAGTGGTATGCGCCGTGTTTGGTGAACCATCCGGATTAATCATCGTTTCACAGTTTCCGTGATCAGCAATAATTATTGTGGTATAGTTATTTGTCAATGCAGCTTCGACTACTTCCTTAACACAAACATCAACGGCTTCGCAGGCTTTGATTGCCGCAGCCATAATTCCGGTATGGCCCACCATATCACCATTGGCAAAGTTCAAACACACAAAATCGACTTCACCTTTATTGAGTTCTGGAATCAAAGCATCCTTTAATTCATAAGCACTCATTTCAGGTTGTAAATCGTAAGTAGCTACTTTTGGGGAATTTCTTAAAATACGAGTTTCCCCTTCAAATGGAAGTTCTCGTCCGCCAGAAAAGAAAAAAGTAACGTGTGGATATTTCTCGGTTTCGGCGATTCGAATTTGTGTTTTGTGATTTTTTTCTAAAACTTCCCCGAGTGTTTCGGTTAGATTGTCTTTGTCGAAAATGCGGTAAATATTGTTGAATGTATCGTCATAGTTAGTCATCGTAACGTAATACAGATTCATTTTGTGCATGTTGTACTCCATGTGATCATTTTGTGAAAGCACTTCAGTCAATTCGCGTCCACGATCGGTGCGGAAGTTGAAGAAAATAATTACATCACCTTCTTTTATGGTAGCAATCGGTTGATTCTTTTCATTGATCATTACAATTGGCGGAAGAAACTCATCGGTAATGTTGTTGGCGTAATTTTCTTCAATGCTTTTTACGGCATCAGCCGAATGAACTCCTATTCCGTGTACCAACAAATCGTAAGATTCTTTCACACGTTCCCAACGTTTGTCGCGATCCATCGCATAATAACGTCCGATGATTGTAGCCAGTTTAATGGAAGTCCCTTTACTATGATTTAAGACATCAGTAATAAAGCCAGTTCCCGACTTTGGATCGACATCCCGTCCATCGGTAAAGGCATGTATAAAAACATTGGGTAAGCCGGCATCATGCGCTACGTCGATAAGTCCTTTTAGGTGATTGATGTGCGAATGTACGCCTCCATTCGAAACCAATCCAAGAAGATGGACATCTTTGTTGTATTCTTTGGCATAGTGAAATGCATCGGCAATCACTTTTTCTTTATTAAATGTTTTATTGTCAACAGCCATATTGATTTTAGCTAAATCCTGATACACAATTCGACCTGCACCGAGGTTCATGTGACCGACTTCCGAATTTCCCATTTGACCATCTGGTAAGCCAACGTTTAAGCCGTCAGTGCGCAATTGGGCATTAGGATATTTGGAATATAAACTATTTATAAAGGGAACATTAGCGTTGTCAATTGCCGAAACTTTTGGATTGGGCGATTTCCCCCATCCGTCTAAAATCATTAAAATTACTTTCTTGTTCATCGGAATTTATTTTGAACAAAGATACTGCTTTTAAAAATTTCAGAGTTGTATTTCAGAAGCAGAATTTTGTATGATTAATAGGGGAAACCGATTATTTTTTCAAAGAATTGTAGTCGATAAAATAGCGGAGACTTATCGAAAAGACATGTGTTAGATTGTCGCTATTGAGTAGATTTTTAAAATTACCTTCAAAAGTTCTACTAAAGTTGGATTCTGATTCGAACATACTTGCGTTGTTTCGATACAGAATCGATAACTGACTTCCAGGAGCAAACCACCAAGAATAGGATAAATCTAAATTCCAAGTGTCATAATTTTTATCTTTATTCAGATTGTAGGTGGTGTTGGGAAGCAAATTTCCATCGTCTTGTAGTGTAAAAAACTCACGATTTATGGTATACGACCAATAATGCCTAACAGCAAGATTAAAGTTCATTTTATTATTCACGGTATATTTACCATTTAACGTATTGGTATAGGAGATTACATTTCTTCTTGCGAAATAAATGTTGGAAATGTCTTTGTCAACATAGCCTCGGTCGTTATTTTCTCTGTAAAAATTAAATTCATAAATTAACGATAGATGATCCGAAAATCGGTAGCGCGGACTCAAATAGAATCCGTATAAATTTCTGTCTTTTACATTAATAAAATAATAGAAAGGTTTAAAATCAACTGCAAATTTTCGATTGTAGTTTGTTGATAGAGTTGGAGTAATTGAAATATTTTCTGGCCGAGTAAAAAAGCGTTCTTCGTTTGCGGTTCTTGGTTCGTAAAAATCATAAACTTTAAGAGGTCTTGCATTTATGGTTACTGATAGATAATCATTATTTTTGTTCAATGCGATGATGCTAAAATTGATGTTACTCGATTGAATACGGTCGGTACGATTGTCAAAATCAGAATTCAAATTCAGATTTATTCGAAATGCATTAAAATTACTATTTGGGTTTAATATTCGGTAACTTGAGTTGGCATAAAATGAATGATAATGGTTTTGAAAATTAATTCCTAAATCGTTATTATCATATTCTTTAGACACATACAATCCGCCAACAGAAAATCGATAATTACCACTGGTTTCCTTGAAGTTAATGGACGTACTATATCCATTTTTATGATCTGAACCGATTTCATTTATTGTACTGTATTTATAATCACCACTTAAATTATAGGTATTTTTTTTGGTATTTAAATCAAAAATGAAAGCCGAAACATTGGCGTCTCTATAGTCGCCATTCCGCATTACATTAGTATTTACAAAGGAAACAGAAGAATTTTTTCTAAACCGTTGATCAAGAACCAAAACATTATAATTGGCTAATGGTTCAATCACTTCTTGCCGTTCATTACCCGTAATGGTATCTCTAATATCGGCATAGGTTTTTTTGGTAATCGCATTCAGAAAACCTATTCCAAGACCTTGTTTAGTTCGTCCCGAAATTTTTAAAGCGTTTATTAAATTAACAAATTCGGGAAAATTGGTTACCTCTTCATTGGCAGTTGTTGTAGGATAAATCGATGGTTTTCCTCCAATTCTTCTAGAGTAAAGTAAATTTCCTTTGCTAAAAAGTTCGGTTCCTTCGGTAAAAAAAGGACGATTTTCATTGAATTGTTGTTCGAACGGACCGAGGTTTAATTCGACTTTGTCAAATGCTGTTTGACCAAAATCGGGAACTAAAATCGCATCCAAAGTAAATGCATCGCTGATTCCGTATTTGATGTCAAGTCCGCCTTTTAATTCACCTTTTGTAGTTTCTTTATCGCTATTTAAATAAAAAGAAGAATACGGAATTAAAAATAAGCGTGTGGGTGTTTCGATATTTTCAATGCCTTCTAGAATTCCCGATTGCGTTGCTTTATTATTAATAGTATTACTAAATAAATTCCAAGTGTAACGCTGTCTCAGCTTTCTAACTTCTCTATAAAAATTGATTCCCCACGTTTGTTTTTTGTTTGATGGGAATCGCATAGCAGCATAAGGAATTCTCATTTCTATGACCCAACCAAAATCGGTAATTCTCACTTTGCTTTCCCAAATGGCATTCCATAAAAAATCTTCCCCTTTAGCTTCTGTATATATGCAGTCTTGTTGCACACCAGCGGAACTTACGAAAAAACGAAATTCTTGTTGGCCGTCATTATACCCATTCAATAAAACACCAAAATGATCAGCAATTCCAAAATCATCCCTTACCGTTAACTCTCTTTTTATTGATGCAGGGTTATCATCGTATAAAGTGGCGGCAACATAAATCCCGTCATTATTGTACACTACTTTAACTTCCGATCTTCTTTCATGTGGCTCTTGTTTACCGTTGTCGGGTTCTTCCATTATGAAATCTGTAGCTATTTCTGCTGATTTCCATATATCTTCATCAAATTTTCCGTCGATAGTTATTTTTTCGGAACTGAATTTTGTGTGTAACGTTTTCTTCGTTGTTTGTGAAAAACAGCTGTTTAGTAGAAGGAAAAAAAGAATACAAAAATTCAGTTTTTGGGTCATTGGAGAAACGTTTGTTATGCAAATATAAATTTTAATGTAATTATTGCAATTAATTTAAGAAAAACTATTTGTGGCTTAGAATGAACTAACGGCATTACAAAAGTAGGAAAATAATTATAATTAAATAATTTTGCGTAATATTATCGTGCAAATAGTGTAGTTTAACGATAATTTATGATAAAAATCATAGTGACGCCATCTTTTTTAGCATAGATTTGTCACCCCAAGTTTAATTATTTTATTTAACCTATTGATTATGATATATAGAATTATTGCAGCAGCACTATTTGTTTTATCTTCTTATAGTGTTCAAAACCCAGAAGTAGTAACGAAAAGCCCAGTACAGACTTCTAAGCATATCAAAACTGCTATAGATGAATCGATGTACGCCACTTTAAATGCTAATTCATTTAGTATGCCTTCTTTTGATTGTTTTTCAAAAGCCATACTTGGTTTTTATAAATTAAAAGAATCTGGAAATGTTGGTAAGGATTTTCTAACAATAGTGGATTATAGCTTGCCATCAACAGAAAAACGTTTGTGGATTATTGATACCAAAGAAAATAAAATCGTTATGAATTCATTAGTTGCTCACGGAAAAAATTCGGGAGAAAATTATGCGACTAGTTTTTCTAATAAAAATGAATCCAACAAAAGCAGTTTGGGATTTTTTGTTACCGGAGAAACGTATAATGGAAAACACGGATTATCATTGCGATTGGACGGACTTGAAAGAGGTGTCAACGATGGCGCCAGAAATCGCTCGATTGTGATGCATGCAGCCGATTACGTTTCCGATGCTTTTGCAAAAGTACACCACCGACTTGGTTTAAGTCACGGTTGTCCTGCGCTACCAGCAAATTTAAGTGCTAAGATAATTGCAACTATAAAAGGAAAATCTTGTTTGTTTATTTACCACCCGTCTATGGATTACGATAAAACCAACACTTTAATATCGTAGTTTAGAATACAGTTCGGCATCCAAACAATAAATATCTTCTCTAAACTGAAGTTCTCCTTTGCTTTCCCATGCGGTCCAATACAATTGATGGATATAAATGGCTTCATCCACTTTAATCACAATGGTTTTTAATTGCGGTTTTGGAAACG
>JANNCY010000169.1:0-25018 GCA_031387085.1 Flavobacteriales bacterium
CGTATGAAATAAAATAACTGGTTTAATTGCTTCTTTTTAAATTTCTTTGGTACTTGAATATTATTTTTGCTACTATTCCGTTTTATCTAATATCAAAATAATCCCAATCGGATTTTTGCTTACTTTCAAATAGAATTTGTAGTTTTACAATCATTAAATAGCAGTTACTTTATGAAAATATTTCCGTCTTTTTTGTGCTTCCTTTTCCTTTTTTTTGGTCTTCAAAATACGACGGCTCAAACGCTGAAGTTCAAAACAAGCAGCGTAAGTATTACCGAGAAAAATGAAAAAGATAAATGGAGTGAATGGTCCGATTTCGTCAAAGCCGATTTATTAATTACTATTGATGGTAAAAAAAACAGAATCGTAATTAATTCGCCCGAGATTCAGGTTTTTACCATATTGGCTTATGGTGATAAATCGGAAAACGAAGAAAATAAAATAGTCCTTTTTGAATGCATTGACAATAACGGTTCAAAATGTACCGTCTTTGTCATCACCAAAAAGAAAGAAGACAATCGTATGCAATTTTATATCAACTATTCGGAAGTAAAATTTGTCTATAACATTTATAATTCTAATTAAAAGAAGTGGATTTTTCTTATCCAAAAAACGAAAAACTCAAAAGCAGAAAAACCATTGATTTGCTTTTTACTGAAGGAAAAACCGTTACCAAATATCCGTTGCGATTGGTGTATATGGAAACTACTTTTGAGGATGAAGTGCCTTTAAAAATTGGAGTTTCTGTTTCTAAAAAACATTTTAAAAACGCTGTTGATCGCAATTATTTCAAACGGGTTTTACGCGAATGTTACCGACTTAACAAACACATTTTAACAGACAACATCGATAATAAATTTGCACTGCTCTTTTTTTATCAAACCAAAGACCGTTTGAGTTATCAGGAAATAAATGAAAAAACCATTTTGCTTTTTGAAAAGTTTATAAAAGCAATTCAAGCCGAAAAATTAACATCATAACGAATTACTAAATAGGTTGTTTATTATTGATAATCCTATATATTTGACACTGCTAAATTAATACATAAAAAGACCATGAAACTATTTTCATTCTTTAAAAAAAGATATATATTTCCAGTTGTCGCCAGCGGATTCCTATTTGTCGGCGTTAGTTTTAAAGACGACTTCTTTGAAATTGCCAAGCAAGTAGAAATTTTCACTACACTTTTCAAAACGGTGAACCAAAATTATGTGGATGAAATCGCACCTGCCGATTTAATGGACAAAGCAATTAAAAGCATGCTCGCCGATTTAGATCCGTACACTACTTATTTTAATGAACAGGACGTTGTTAAATTTAAAATCAACAATACGGGCGAATATACAGGTATTGGCGCTTTAGTAACTCGAAAAGAAGACCAATTAATTATTAAAGAACCGTACAAGAATTTTCCTGCAGACAAAGCCGGACTCAAAGCGGGAGATGCTATCATTCAAATTGGTGATATTTCTTTAGCCGATTACAAAGAAGACGCTTCGCAATTGCTAAGAGGAGCAAAAAATACAAAGATTGATTTGAAGTATATCCGACAAGGAAAAACACTTACTACACAACTCGTTTTAGATGAAGTATCGGTAAAAGCCGTTCCTTTCTTTTCGAAAGTTGACGATAAAACGGGGTATATTGTTTTAACCGCTTTTAATAATAAAACCACACAAGAAACCAAAGAAGCACTCGAAAAATTGAAAGCCGATGGTGCCGAAAGAATTATTCTTGACTTAAGAGGAAATCCGGGTGGCCTTTTAAACGAAGCCGTTAATATTTGCAATCTTTTTGTTCCGAAAGGCGAAACAATTGTAACCACAAAATCGAAAAATGAAAAGCATAACAGTACCTATAAAACGACTCGAGAGCCTATAGATACTGAAATTCCACTAGTGGTTATTGTGGACGGAAAAAGTGCTTCAGCTTCTGAAATTGTTTCGGGAGCATTGCAGGATTTAGACAGAGCTGTGGTTTTAGGAAGTAGAAGTTTTGGAAAAGGATTGGTACAACGTCCGTTTGACATGACTTATGGCACGCAAGTAAAAGTCACCATTTCAAGGTATTATACGCCTTCCGGAAGATGTATTCAAGCTTTGGATTATTGGCATAAAGATAAAGAAGGAAAAGCCGTTAGAACAGATGCTACAAAATACAATGCCTTTAAAACTAAAAAAGGAAGAACGGTTTATGACGGTGGCGGAATTTTACCAGATGTTGAATTAGACGAAACAAAAACAAGTACCATCGCACAAGCATTGCAAAAAGGTGACGGAATATTTAACTATGCGACGTATTACTATTATAAAAATCCAACTCTCGGAGACAAAATTCCAACCATTTCTGATGTTGATTTTGCTGATTTCAAAGCGTTTCTAAAACGTGAAAAATTCAGTTTTGATACCGAAACCGAATTGGCTTTAAAAACTACTTTGGAAAAAGCGAAAAAAGAAAAAATCGACGAAACCATATCGAAAGAATACGATCAATTGTTTGCCGCTTTACAACGTAGTGACGATTTATTATTAGACAAAAATCAGAAAGAAATTAAGAAACTAATTCAGGATGAATTAATCAAAAGATACCAATATAAAGAAGGCTTGTATCAATTTTACACCAAAAACAATCCAGAAATAGCAAAAGCTGTAGCGCTATTAGCCAATAAAAACGAGTACAACAAAATATTAAAACTATAATGTTTCGCCTTTTCAAACTCTTTCCTTTATTTATTTTTGGACTCCTTCATGCTCAGGAAGAAGTAGTACATTCTGTTTATTTTGAATTTGATAAATTTTCAATCGACGAGAAACAAGCAAAAGAAGTGGTCGATTTTATTAAAGCCACCGATTCCACTCGAATCGAAACCATACAGATTTTTGGTTATACTGATGATATCGGAAAAGAAGCTTATAATTATAAATTGTCTGAAAACAGAGCCGCCACACTTCAAAATAAATTAATTGAAAACGGTATCAAAAGCAAAATAATTGTAACCATTGAAGGAAAAGGAAGCATTTTAATTGACGACGATATTATCGAGAATTTACCCGAAAAAAGATCTAAAAACCGTCGTGTCGATATTGTTCTTAATTTAAAACCTTTGCCAAAAATAGAAATTCCAGGGTTTTATCATACCGTTCAAAAAAAGCATATTGTAGGCGATCACATTTATCTCGATAACATCTTATTTGAAAGAGGTAGTAGTCGCTTGGACTCAAAATCAAAATCAGAATTGGATAAAATTGCCTTATTGCTTCATCGGTACAAAAACACACAATTTGAAATTCAAGGGCATGTTTGTTGCACGCCTCCTTACCAAAAGGAAGCGATTGATAAGGAAACCAAAAAGCGCCAATTGTCTACTAACAGAGCGCAATCGGTATACAAATATTTGGTTTTTAGACGCATCCAAAAATCCAGAATGACCTTTAAAGGTTACGGAAATACAGTGCCTTTGGGAAAAGGATCTGAATACGATAGAAGAGTAGAATTGGTGATTACGAAGATTTAATTGACACTGCTGCGTCTTTCCCGCGCAGGCGGGAATCCAATCGCCGAAATAGATTCCCGCGTGCACGGGAAAGACGTAGAACATAATCAAAAATTATTATTCTATTTTCATTTCAATATGCGGTATATCGTCTTCTAAATACACTTCGCTTGTTGCGACAAATCCGTGACTTTCATAGAATTTTTTTAGGTATAATTGTGCCGAAATCGTAATCTCACTTTCGCCGAATTCCATCTTTACGGCTTGAATTGCTTCCCGCATTAATTCGTGTCCCAATTTTAAATGACGGTGACTTGGTTTGACAATTACTCTTCCAATAGACGCTTTTTCGAAATAATCGTTGGGTTGAAATAATCGGGCATACGCCACCATTTTGCCTTCGTATTCGCCAAACAAATGAATTGCTTTTTGATCTTTGTAATCAATGTCTTGATATACGCAATTTTGCTCCACTACAAAGACTTCACTTCGCAATTGCAGTATTGCATATAACTCTTCTAAAGAAAGAGCTTCAAATCGCTTTATTTTCCATTGAATCGTATTCATCTCGGTTGCTATTTACTAAATTGAATAGTTTTTATAATGGATTCCAATTCTAACATCAAATCTCTTTTTTCTTTTGAAGGAGCGTAGCAAAATCCTTCTACAACCAAAATTCTATTGTTTTTTTTATCCATAAAAGCATAGTTGATATACGGTCCCGACATAAAATCGTTCTTTAAATCCCACGTTCCTTTGGTTTCATAGGCTGCTGTTTCAGCAATCGTTGTCTTTGATAAATAAGGTGAAAAAGCGGGTTCCGTAATCATTCGGGTTCCTCGTTTATTGCCATGTATGTATTTATTTCCTATAGAATCTCTAATTTTCGTGATCTTATTTACAGTGTTATTCGCGTTCTTTAAATTGGTAATTGGAACTTGGTAAATCAACAAACTTAAATTTCCACTGGTAATTTCTTTTTTTAGCCAAAGAAATTTTTTGCCTTGGACAACTATTTTATATTTTAATGGAATATTGAGATGAATACTAAATCGAGAGGTAACTTTATCTGAAACTAATTTTGTGTTTTTTATATGGTTTTGAAAGACTTTTATTTCAGAAGCTTTGATATCCTGAATTATTTTAGGCGCATTTTTTTCAATACTATCCAACAATTCTCTAACGCTACTTCCCGAAAAATGAACGGCCATTTGTGGTGTTACATATTCATTTTCTTTGATGTAAAATTTACTTTTCGCTTCCTTTTTTATCACGATAATATTTCTACTGTTCGTGATAAATCCTTCTAATAATTTTCCGGGATATTGATTCAGTGTAAATATTGGTTCTTCTTCTTGAAGTCCTAAAACGGGGGAAGCAAATTTATTTCGAAGGGAATCGCCCACTTCGCCGTTCCATAATTGATCGTCAATGATCACTGAAATGGCATTCATTTTTGCTAAAGATTCGGATGTTGCGGTTTGTTTCTTCTGATTACAGGACACGAGCATCAGCGAACTGACGAAGAAAAGTGAAAATAATGAAAATAAAAAAAGGGTTTTATTCATGATGAAATAAAACCCAAATTTATAGAAGATTTTTTTATTATCCACTTATTTTTAATTTCATTCCAGGTTGAATGCTTTCGCCTTTAATGTTGTTCCATTTTTTAATATCAGATATGGTAACTCCAGGGAATTTTTGTGAGATACTAAACAACGAATCGCCTCTTCTCACAGAATACATTTTGTCGTTTTCTCTTTTAGAAACAACATAATTGTCGTTTTTGCTTTTCTTAGTTTTTGCAATTGGAGTAACGATTTCTTCTTTACCAACAATTAATTTATCACCCAATTTGATATTGGTATCTGATAATGCATTCAATTCTAATAAATTATTAATTGTCGTGTTGTATTTTCTGGCGATTGTACCAAGGTATTCTCCTTTTCCAACCACATGCTCAATCGATTTGGTTTGAGTTGCAGCAACTTCTTCTTCTTTTTGAGAAATACTTTGATTGGAGATAATCAATTGTGTTCCTAATTTTACGTTAGCATCCATTAAATTATTCCACTCTTTTAATTGCTGCACGGTAATATCATGTGATCTGGCAATCGAACTTAAATTGTCGCCTTTCTGAACTACATAATAACTTTCGTGTTTTTCATCAGAATTAGTAGCTTCTTCTTTTTTAGCTTTATCTGCTTTAACCGTTTTTGTTTCGTTATAAGCAATCCCTTCTGATTTGTCTTGAGCTGGCGATTTCACTTCTTTTCTAACAGTTGTAACTACTTTCTCATTTTTAACTATTTTCAAATTAGCGCCTGCCATTATATTGTTGCTTTTTAGCTTGTTCCATTTTTTTAAATCGGCAACAGAAACATCATATTTAGAAGCAATTTCTGTAATATTATCACCACTTTTCACTTTATGTGTTTTGGTTACGTCTTTAAAAGTGACTACTTTTTCTGTTGTAAATGTTTTTTCCGATTTCGGTTCAATAATTATCTTTTTAACATCCGAACTCGCCACTAAGTTAGTTGCAGTTTCTTTGGAAACCGTATCTTTTACTCGCGCTGCTTTATCTTTATAAGCGATGCGTTCAGTAGTAATAATTTTTAAATTTCTACCAATTGGTGCTTTGCTGCTTCGTAAGCGATTCCATTTTTTTACTTCTGCAACCGTAACACCATAACGATCGGATATCTCGCTCAAATTATCGCCTCTTCTCACTTTGTGGTATTTGGTTCTGGTTATCAAATCGGCGTCACTAAAAGAAGTGTTCGTTGGATCGTTTTGTTTTACGGATGCAATTCTGTCGTAAGGTCTTTCTCTTTTGCTTTCGATGTAATCCGCGTAAGCGTATACTTTATTTTCATTAGAAGTAAAAATAGCAATCTTGTCTTTCGGTAATCTTAAATAGTTGATCGTTCCTTTTATAGACGGAATCTCATTTCTTTTGTACGACGGATTGAAAAACTGCAATTCCGCAACCGGAATATCCAATAAATCAGAAATTTGTTTGAACGATAAGTGTTTTCTGATTGCTATTGTGTCGGTAGCAAAATGATTTGCAATGGCTTTGTTTGGAACGATACCGTGTTCTTTATGGTATTCAAAAATATACATCGTTGCTAAGAAAGCAGGCAAATAGCCTTGTGTTTCTTTAGGAAGATTTTTTCTGATGTTCCAATAATTTTGTTGTCCTCCCGAGCGACGAATTGCTTTGGCTACATTTCCTGGTCCTGAATTATACGATGCTAAAACCAAATCCCAATCGCCAAAAATTTTATACATGTTCATCATGTATTGCGACGCAGCCTGACTTGCTTTTAAAGGTTCGCTTCTTTCATCAACATACGAATCGATATTTAATCCGTATTGCTTTCCTGTTTGGTACATAAACTGCCACAAACCAGTTGCTCCTACTCTTGAAACCGCAAGCGGATTCAACGCAGATTCTACAACAGCTAGGTATTTAATTTCAAGTGGAATGTTATTTTTGGCTAATTCTTCTTCAAAAATTGGGAAATAAAACTGGGAAATTCCCATTAATCGTTCGAATCCTTTTTTTCTATTCTTCAAAAACGATTTAATTACATTTTCTAAACCAATGTTGTATTCGATATTGAATGGCGACTTTTCGTCCATTCTTTTTAAACGTTCTTTTAGCAATTCTGTAGGCAATTCAAAATCAACTTTTTCGTCAACATTTACATTTTTAATGTCGCCAATCATGTTGTTATAGCCGTCTAAATTTGTCAATTCTTTCATCCACAAACTATCGATACAAGATGCTATTTGATCTTTTACAAATGTTTTTTTAATGGAATCGAGAAAGGAAATTTTGACTTCTTGCTTAATAGAAACACTGTCGTTTATCGATGATTGTTGTGCGTACATCGAGCAACAAGCAGCCAATAGCAAGGCAGAAATTTTATTTTTTAGTGTCATAGTTTAGTTTAAAATGGTATTATTCAGGGAATTATGCGTAATCAAATGCAAACATAACAACTTATAACGAGACTTTTTACTTATTTATTGTTAAAGTGTGAAAACTTAATCCAAAATAGCGGCAATTCCCGGTAAGGTTTTTCCTTCTAACATTTCCAACATGGCACCACCGCCAGTGGAAACATAACTCATTTTGTCTTCCAATCCGAACTGTTTTACGGCCGCAACCGAATCGCCTCCTCCAACAAGAGAAAAACATCCGTTTTTAGTAGACTCGGCAATATATTCCCCTAAAGTTATTGTTCCGTGTGCGAATTTTTCCAATTCAAAAACACCTAATGGTCCGTTCCATAGAATGGTTTTTGAATCCATTATGATTTGTTTGAAATTTTCTAACGATTTTGGACCGGCATCCAATCCTTGCCAACCTTCCGGAATTTCACGTACATCTACAATTTGAGTTTCCGCATCATTAGAAAAAGCGTTGGCTGCCACGACATCAACCGGAATATGAATGTGTACATTTTTCAATTTTGCCTGATGTAAAATCTCCAAAGCCAAATCCATTTTATCATCTTCACAAATGGAATTTCCGATTTTTCCGCCCAACGCTTTGATGAACGTAAAGGTCATTCCACCACCAATAATCATGTGATCCACTTTGTCCAAAATATTTTCAATAACCGTAATTTTTGAGGACACTTTCGATCCACCAAGAATCGCTGTTACCGGTTTAACCGAATGACTTAAAACACGGTTTAAACTTTCAATTTCTTTCGCCATAAGCAATCCGAAACATTTCTGATTTGGAAAAAACTGTGCAATTATGGTTGTTGATGCGTGTGCTCTGTGGGCCGTTCCGAAAGCGTCGTTAACATAAATATCGCCAATGGACGCTAATTCTTTGGCAAACGCCACATCACCCGCTTCTTCTTCAGGGTAAAAACGAAGATTCTCAAGCAGTAAAACTTCTCCCGGTTTTAAATTTTTAGCCGCTTTCTGTGCTATATCACCACGACAATCGGAAGCAAAAATAACGTCAACTCCAAGTACTTTTGAAGTTGTTTCAACAATATGCTCTAGTGAGTATTTTGCTTCTTTTCCTTTTGGTCTTCCTAAGTGCGACATTAAGATGACACTTCCTCCTTCGGCAAGAATTTTATCAATCGTGGGTTTGGCAGCTTCAATTCTGTTGGCATCCGTAACTTTAAAATTTTCGTCAAGTGGAACGTTAAAATCAACTCGAATTAATGCTTTTTTATTGCTAAAATTGAAATCTGCTAGTGTTTTCATTGTGTAGTAATTTATGCTTTTAGATGCTGCAAAGATAGGTTTTTGTTTTTTCTAAAAAAATCGATGAAAAAGCGTCTTTTTTTTTGACCTCTTTACGGTGTATTTATTTTATATTTGCTCATGCTGTTTTCAGAAATTTTAGGACAAGAACATATTAAAAGCCATTTAACAAAAAGCGCCGGCAAAGGAAGAATTCCTCATGCACAATTATTTATTGGTCCAGAAGGAAGTGGCACTTTGCTAATGGCAATTGCTTATGCGCAATTTATTGTTTGTGGAAACTCTGATGCTGAAAACGTAGGCGAAAATGAAGCTTGCAATTTAAAATTCAATCATTTATCGCATCCCGATTTGCATTTTGTGTATCCAACAGTTACCACTGATGATGTAAAAACAAAACCAAAAAGCTTGGATTTTATTCAAGATTGGCGCCAGTTTTTAAATGAAAATCCCTACGGCGGTTTGTTCGATTGGTATAAATTACTGGGTGTTAAAAACAAGCAAGGCGAAATTCGTGTGGAAGATGCGAATGAAATTGTAAAATCACTTTCTTTAAAATCACATGAAGGCGGTTATAAAGTGATGATCATTTGGATGGCCGATAAAATGAATATTGCAGCGTCCAACAAACTTTTAAAATTACTGGAAGAGCCAACCGATAAAACGGTGTTTCTTCTTATTTCCGAAAATGAAGAAGATATAATTCAAACGATTCGTTCGCGTTGTCAAGTGTTGCATTTTAATGCTTTGCCCGAAAAAACAATTTGTGAAGCATTGTTATTTCATGAAAACATTGAGGAGAAAAAAGCGACTAAAATAGCACATCAAGCACAAGGGAATTACAACAAAGCATTGCATTTATTGTACAACGACGAAGACGAATTCCCTTTTGAAGAATGGTTTGTAACTTGGGTTCGTGCTGCATTTAGAGCGAAAGGGAATGCCGCTGCAATACAAGATTTAATTCGTTGGAGTGAACAAATTTCGAGTTTGGGACGCGAAGCGCAAAAGAAGTTTTTAAATTATTGTATTGATATGTTCCGTCAAGGATTGTTGTTGAACTATCAAACCGAAAAGTTGGTTTATATGGAGACTACAGTTGAAAAATTCAAACTCGAAAACTTTGCTCCTTTTGTTACTGGAAATAATATTACAGAAATCTTTACAGTACTTTCGGATGCGATTTATCATATCGAGCGCAACGGAAACGCAAAAATAATTCTGACCGATTTATCTATAAAATTGACCCGATTAATTCATAAAAAATAACATCATGAACAATACTGCATCTGTTTTAGTTTTGGCTTTTTTGGCTTTGACTTTCATCATGTCGGCGCACAATAAAATTTTTTATTGGAACGATAATCTGACCTTTTTGAAATCTCATTTTGAAAAAACCATTTTAAAAAATCAAGTGGCTATGGCGACCGGAATTTTATTGGTTTTTGAATTGGTTGCTGGCATACTTTCCCTTTCGGGAATTATAGAATTATACATTAATGGCGGACGAATGTTTGGATTTTACGGCGCTGTGTTTTCGTGTATTTCATTGCTCTTTATGCTTTTCGGACAACGATTAGCGAAAGATTACGATGGAGCGAGAACGATTGCTATATACTTTGTTCCTGCGATTTTGGCTGTTTTTTGGTTGAGTTAACGATCAGATAAATTCCGGTATTTAAAATTATTTTTTTACTTTTATAAATAAATTCCAATGTTATGAGTGTAGAAACACAACGCAATAACATAGTTCACAGAATACTAGAAATTCAAAACGCAAAATTGTTAAATCAAATTGAGGCGTTATTGGATAATGATGTTTATGCCTTCACTACTTCTGGCGAACAGTTATCGGTAAAAGAATACAGAAATCATATAGATGAAATAATGATGGCTTCTGATGCTGGCGAAAAAGGATATACTACTGAAGAAGCAAAAAACAAAATTTCTAAAAAATGAAACCTGTTTTTTGGTCGGAGAAAGCTGTTTTTTCTATACAAATAGCTTACGATTTCATTTATGAAGATAGTCCTAAAAATGCAGATTTAGTTGTCGAAACTTTGTTTGAATTAGGAAATAAACTCAATATTTTTCCTGAAAAAAACCCAAAAGAGCCACTTTATAATTCTGATTTTATTCGCTTCTTTCCGAAGTGGAATTTTAAAATTGTGTATCGAATCGAATCAAAAAGGATTTATATTCTTGACGTCTTTTCGACACTTCAAAATCCTAAAATTACAAACTCGCCTTAAATAGTTTCAATTCATCCCAAGTGAATTTGTCGCCGTATTTTTCTTTTAATTCACCTACGGTATCGCCTTTAAATCCTTTGAAAATTTTTGCTAATTCCTGAATTTTATCTTGTGGTAATACATCATTAATTGAAATAGTTTCGGTTTCAATTAGTTTGGCAATATGCGTACTGATGGTTTGTGTTGTTAGTTTTCGAAAAGCGGCTATTTCTTTGATGGAATTTTGTTGTTGCCACAATTCATAAGTTTCTTGAACCGTAGATTTCTTTTGTTCTTTCGGAATTTTTGTCTTTTTGGCGTAGCGGTCAATATCCTCTTCGTCTTCAATTAAAGTGACATTTATGCTTTTGAATTCCTGACTTATGGTTTCCACTTTTCTAATTCTGTAAAATTGAATGTCGTCTGAAGTTAGTTTTTCTTTTGAAATGATTTCTCCTTTTACCACTGTTGTTATCAATAATTTGGCTTTCATCAAACGCAAAACCGCTTTAATCTGAAGTTCTTCCAAAACTAATAATTCATCGTAATAGGCTTTTACTTTTTTCATCCGTTTTACTTCTTCTAATTTCCATAGAATTTCATGCACTAAATTGTCCATTGGTAGAAAGAAATAATTATACGCTGCTTCAATTCGTTCCAAAACAAACTGTAAATCAACGGTTTCTGAGAAAGCTTTGTTCAATTGTGAAATGAATTTTTGAGAAGGTTCCAACAAAGCTCCGATTGCTAAAGCTCTAATTTTTGCCCATTGTTCAGGCTGAGATTTTTCGGGATGATTGTATTGATGATTCCGCCATTGCTGCGCTAAATCAGTCCAATCGAAACTCGATTTTAAATAGTGATGGATAAAATCTTTGGTGTCTTGTTGCAAAGTGTTTTCTAAATCGTTTTCCGTTGCTTTATTTTCGGCGTAATCCATCACATCCTGATCGTTTGAAATGCCATTCATCCGCAAAGGAGAGAGTAAAACCAATCCGTTTAACGAGCGCAAACGCGACAATGCCACATACGCTTGTCCAGGAAGAAAAACTTGTGAAACATCGAGTGCTGCTTTATCAAAGGTTAAGCCCTGACTTTTATGAACGGTGATTGCCCAAGCCAATTTGATCGGATAATGCACAAAAGTTCCCAAGACTTCTTCTTCGATTTCTTTGGTGTTTTGGTTTATCGAATAACGAATGTTTTGCCATTCATATTTTTCAACTTCAATAGTTTTATTTTCGTCTGGAAAATAAATGATTATTTCTTCATCAGATAGTGATTTTACGATACCCATTTTCCCGTTGAAATAGTTTTTATCTTGCGACAAATCGTTTTTGATAAACATGATTTGAGCTCCAATTTTTAATTCTAATTTTAAATCTATTGGATAAATTTTGTCTGGAAATTCACCGATAATTTCGGCGGTATAAGATTTTGATTTTCCTTCTAAATCCTTCAGCGATTGGGTGTTTATGGAATCGGCTTTTACGTTGTGTGTTGTTAAAGTAATGTAGCCTTTATTCGCTTTTAAATCAAAATTCGGATTCACAAACTGATTTAAAATTTGAATGTCATTAGGTGTGATTTGATTGTTCCGTAAATTATTCAAAACTGAAATAAACTGATCATCCGATTGACGGAAAATGGTTGATAATTCGATATATAAAGGTGGATTTTGCTGTACTACATTCGCATGGAAAAAGAATTTCCCATTGTAATACTTCCGCAATGTACGCCATTCTTCATCTCGAATTACGGGTGGTAATTGCAATAAATCACCTATAAAAAGCACTTGAACTCCACCAAACGGCAGTGCTTTTTTTCGAATCGTTTGCATCATATAATCGATAGCATCGAGCAAATCAGATCGTAACATACTGACTTCGTCGATGATAAGCAATTCCATATTTCGAATTACTGCTTTCTTTAAACCGCTCATTTTGAAGTGTCTGCGTAAAGTATCTTTCGTTTCAAACTTGACACTATCGGTAAAATGTGCATCGACATTAAAGGCAGGAATAAATCCTCCGAAAGGAAGTTGAAACATCGAGTGAATTGTTACGCCGCCTGCGTTTAGGGCCGCAATTCCGGTGGGAGCAACAACAACAGCGTTTTTATGCGTGGTCTGAATTATTGCTTTGAGAAGTGTTGTTTTACCAGTTCCTGCTTTTCCGGTAAGGAAAACAGAACGATTGGTTTGATTGATAAATTGAAGTACATAATTGGCTTCGGCTGTGATTGTTTCCATTTGGCTTGTATTTAAAAAACAAAATTAAAACATTGCAAATCAATAAACAATAAAAAAACGCCTTTGATGACAAAGACGTTTTTTATGTATTTTATTAGTGTGTGTTTTATTTCTTCGCTTCTGAAGGTTCTTCTTTTTTCCCTTCGGACTTGTATTTATCATTTACTAATTTCGTCAATTCTTTTGTGATATCATAACTGTCTTTTGCATACAAAACAGAGGCTGCTTCTCCTGTACCAAATACATAATCGTAACCTTTTTCTTTACCGTATTCTTTAAAGATTTTTTTGTACTTGGTTACTAAACTGTCCATTTCAATGCCACTTTCCCCTTGAAGTTGTTGTAACATTCCACGTTGAGCATATTGAAGTTGTTGGTCTCTTTGTTGCAACTCGGCTCCTTTTTGTTGTGCCCATGCCTGTCCGTTAACCATAGCATTTTGCTTAAAACTTTTCATTTCACTTTCAAGTTTAGTTGCTTCATCTTTTAATTTAACATCCATTTCGGCAGCTTTCCCTTTGTATTTTTCTTCAATGTCTTTTGCTTCTGTACTTTCTTCCATTAATTTGGAGGTATCAACATAAGCGGTTTTAAAATCTTTTGCATCTGATGTTTTGTTACAGGAAATTACAACGATTGCTGCGGCAAGAATTACGAGTATTTTTTTCATTATTGTTTTTAATTATAATTTTTGCCAAAAGTATAAATTTTAAATTTATCAACTAGCAATGATTTGAATTTTACCATTTCTTTAATAATAAGAAATATCTATTCTTTTAAATTAATGATAAGATTTGATTATTAAATTCAGGTTGAAATAAGGCTTTTTCAGACAACTTCTTGCGAGAAACAACTTCTTACCTGCCTGTTGGCGTTTTAATAAAACAGTCGCTTTTATTTTAGTTTTCAGTGTTTTTCAGCACATAAATATGGGATGAAAATTCAGAATTTATATTTCCGTAACGATTGGACTTCCATCCGATGAAAAAAGCTTTTAGATAATTCATTTTACCGGTTTTATATTTTTCTGAAAGCAAGCTCACATAGTAACTATCAAATTTCATCGGAAGCACTGTTATCAATTTCAAATCTGCTTTTACAAAAAGTTTTTCGATGGCTGTTTTTGAAAAATGCCACAAGTGAATGGGAACATCAAAAGCTGCCCAAAATTTACCATAATAATTGGCATCGAAAGAATTGAAATTTGGAACTGCAATTAAGATTGTTCCATTGGGTTTTAGCAATCTTTTCAATTCTGCAATTTGATTTTCTAAGTCGGGTACATGTTCCAAAACATGCCACATAGTAATCACATTAAACGAATTGTTTTCTAATTCTGACAAGTGATTCACAAAAGAAACTCCTTTTTTAATAGCAATGGCTTTTGCTTTTTCGCTTGGTTCGATTCCGATGGTTTGCCAACCGTCGTTTTTTGCGACAGATAAAAAATCACCCACACCTGCTCCGATGTCTAGAATTTTTCCTTTTTCACCCTGAGAATTAATTAATTTTAATTTTCTTTCTAAAGCGATTCCTTTTACAAATTGGTACATTTTTTCGAATAAAGAACGTTTTCCATCGGTATGCGAAATGTAATCTTTGCTTTCGTAATAGCTTGGTAATTTTTCTAAACTAGGTTGCGGATGGGTTACTAACATATCCAATTCAGAATCGTAAAGTAATTCGAAAACTTCTCCTGAAACGGAATAATCTTTAACTTTTAAAAAAGGTTTTGTGTTTGAAATATTCATTAAATTCTCTTTGTTTATAATGCTTCGGGAAGTAGTTTCACGTGAAACATTTGAAGTACTAGTATTATATCAACGTCCCATATGGATTAACAATACCGAAACATCGCTTGGTGATACGCCACTAATTCGAGATGCTTGTGAAATCGTTATTGGTCGAATTTTACTTAATTTTTGTTTTGCTTCAATCGACATCGATTTAATTTTGTTGTAATCGAAGTTTTCTGGAATTTTCACATCTTCCAAACGTGTCAATTTATCGGCGTTCATTCGTTCTTTTTCGATATAACCTGAATACTTCACTTGTATTTCGGCTTGTTCTAAAATCTCTCTGTCTAAATTGTTATCAGCAACATAATTGGCGACTTTTTCGAATTTTAAAAAATCTTCTAAATCGATTTGAGGACGCGAAAAAACTTTAAACATTTTATCCGATTGCACAATTGGAGCACTATCTTTGGCTTCTAAAATCGGATTTGCTTCCGCCATAGTTACACTTGTTTCTTTAAAAAAGGAAACCATTTTATCACTTGCTGCAAATTTTTCTTCCATTCTGCGCATTCGTTTTTCCGATGCTAAACCGATTGCAAAAGATTTTGGTGTTAATCTATTATCGGCATTATCTTGACGTAAAAGGGTTCTGTATTCGGCTCGAGAAGTAAACATACGATACGGTTCTTCTGTTCCTTTGGTAATTAAATCGTCGATAAGAACGCCTATATATGCTTCATCCCGTTTTAAAATCAATGGCTCTTGCTCTTTTACTTTCAATGCAGCATTAATTCCGGCCATCATTCCTTGTGAAGCGGCTTCTTCATAACCTGTTGTTCCATTAATCTGACCAGCGAAATACAAACCTTCAACTAGTTTAGTTTCTAACGTATGTTTTAATTGTGTTGGCGGAAAATAATCGTATTCGATGGCATATCCCGGACGGAAGAATTTTACATTTTCAAATCCGGCCACAGACCGCAATGCTTTAAATTGAATGTCTTCCGGAAGTGATGTTGAAAATCCGTTTACATACACTTCTACAGTATCCCAGCCTTCAGGTTCAACGAATAGTTGATGTCTTTCCTTATCAGCGAAACGATTGATTTTATCTTCAATAGACGGGCAATAACGAGGTCCTATACTTTGTATTCGTCCATTAAACATGGGGGAACGATCGAAACCTTCTCGAAGAATATCGTGCACATCCAAAGACGTATACGTCATGTGACACAACTTTTGTTTTGTTAACGGTTTTGTTTCATCGGAATAAGAGAATTTATCGGGCTTTTCATCACCTGGTTCCTCTTTCATTTTAGAATAATCTAAAGAACGGCCATCAACTCTTGGCGGGGTTCCCGTTTTCATCCGTCCCGATTCAAAACCGGCTTTGATTAAATCTTCTGTGATTCCGTATGCAGCACTTTCTCCGGCTCGACCTCCACCAAACTGTTTATCACCAATATGAATTAATCCGTTAAGAAAAGTCCCATTCGTTAATACAACAGATTTCGCTTTTATTTCAATTCCGAGCGACGTAACTATACCTTCTACTTTATTATTTTTGATTATTAGTCCTTTTGCCATTTCTTGATAAAAATCGAGGTTTGGCGTTCGTTCTAACATCAATCGCCATTCTTCAGAGAAACGCATTCTATCCGATTGCACTCTTGGCGACCACATAGCAGGACCTTTTGATTTGTTGAGCATTTTAAATTGCACTGCAGTTTTATCGGAAATTATTCCTGAATAACCACCTAATGCATCTATTTCACGAACGATTTGTCCTTTGGCAATTCCGCCCATAGCCGGATTGCACGACATTTGCGCGATGTTTTGCAGGCTCATTGTTACCAATAAAGTTGAACATCCTAAATTAGCTGACGCTGCTGCTGCTTCGCACCCTGCATGACCTGCGCCTACTATAATAACATCGTAAGTATTAAACATTATAATTTTTATTATTGTTCCACGTGAAACAATTTTATTTTTTCGTCTTCTTTATTTCGCATTACAACTTCTTCTTCTTCCGATTTATCCTTGTAACCACAGTAATGTAAGACACCGTGAACGATGACTCTCTTTAGCTCTTCATCGAAAGTAACATTGTAATCTTCGGCGTTTTCTTGTACTCTTTCAATAGAAATGAATACATCTCCGTGTAATTCGTTTCCTACAGAATAATCAAAGCTAATAATGTCGGTATAATAGTCGTGATTGAGGTATTGCTTGTTGATTTCAAGTATAAACTCGTCGTCACAAAAGATATAATTGATGTCACCTTCTTTTTTGTTTTCGGAAAGGATAACTCTTGAAATCCAATTAGCGAAAAGTGTTTCATTATCTAACTGAAAATCGATTTCGGAATTAAAACTAATCATTCGTCTTAAAATATTCTTGCACCTTTTGGTTGTAATTTTCGCGCAAAGGTAAGGTTTGTCGATTTAATATTTCAATACTATTAATATATTCTTGTAATCGCTGAGGCAAAGCATTTGTTGTATTATTATATTCCTTTTTATTTGTTTCGGATTGACGCTTCTTTTCTTCTCCTTGTTGTTGAACTGCTTTATCTAATTTTAAAAGTTCATATTTAATATTTAATATTTTTTGCAATGTCTCGTTATTAAATCCTTTATTAAGTAATTGCTTTTCTATTTGTTTCATCTGATCTAGGGCATTCTGACCGTTTCCGCCAAGTCCTTTTTTGTTTAACTCATTTTGAAGCGCTTCGCGTAATTGTTGTTGCTCTTTGTATATTTCCATTATGGCTTTAGCATCGCCTTCGCCGTCTTCGCCATTTTCACCATCTTTATTTCCTTGACCGCCACTACCTCCACTTTGACCATTTTTACCTTCTTTGCCTTTCCCTTCCTTGCCATCTTTTCCTTCCTTTCCATCTTTTCCTTCCTTACCTTGGCCTTCTTTTCCGCCTTCTTTTTCTCCGTCCTTACCCTCTTTTCCATCTCCTGGCTTTTGTCCGGGTTTCATGCCTTTTTTCATTTTCTCCCCTAGACTTTCTTGTTTTTTAATAATATCTGGCAATTGCGATTCTCCTTGACCTTGTCCTGGTTTTGGTTTTCCTGCTCCAGATGAAGGCATTGACATTTGCATACTATTGAGAGTATCTGCCAACATATCGGCTAATTTATTGGCGGAGGAAGTTGCGAATTGCTGGTGTGAAGTCCCTTTTAATACATCGGCATCTGCTAATTTTTCTAATGCTTTATCTACATTGTATTGTACGTTTCCTATTTCTCTAGTAACATCTTCTGCTATTCTAGGATTTCGTAAAGACATAGCAAACAAACTATCATCAACATGTTTAAACTGTTGTTTAATATCTTGTTGTATTTTTAAATTTTTATTAAACGATGGAGAACCTCTTTTTAAACCTTTAAACTGCTTCATAACGTCTTCTTGCGAAAAGGAATACGCCAATAGATTATCAATTATCTGACGTAACATAGCGACATCTTCTTCCAATTGCTCATGTCCATCTTGTTGCATACTTTCTTGCATATCTTGGCTCATTTGCTGCATTTTCTTTGCAGCACTTTTTTGCTTAGGCTTTGCTTTGTCTTTTTGCTGCTTTTGTAATTGATCGGAAGCATTTTTTAAATCTTCGTCAATACTCTTCTCTTTTGGAGCTGTATTTGGTAAATCAATAGGCGATTTTAATTCTTTATTTTCTTTGTTTAATTCTTTAAGTTCCTCTTGTATTTTTTCAAATTCCTTATTGATTTCCTCTTGCTTTTCGGAATTATTTTCTTTTTCGTTATCCGATAGTTTGTCTTGTTTTTCAGCTAATTTTTTTAGTTTATCAGCTAATTGTTCTGCTTTTTTCTCCACATAATATTTCTTGGTTAGTTCGACCAATTGCTCTAAACTCTTGGATTGATTTTTAGCATTTTGTTTGAATTTTTCCATTTTTTCAAACAACTCTTCTTTACTTATTTTATCATTTAATTCTTTGAGCTCATCAAGGAGTTTCTTATTTTTTTCAAAATCTTTATCCACTTTTTCTAGTCGATCTTTAAGCAAGTCTTTTATTTCGTCTTTTTTATCTGTTTTTACTTTATCGAGATTGTCCTTCATTTTTTTAGCAAACTCTTTCATCATTTCGTCTTGCTTCTTTTGACGCTCCAGAAAATCATTTACTTTTTGTTGTTCTTTAAATTCTAAGGATTCTTTCTCTTTACCCATTTTTTGCAACTTCTCCATTTCGTTTTGTTGCTTTTCTTGTGTTTTTAAAGATTTTTCTAACGAATTAATATTATCGTTTTGTTGTTGCATTAATTCATCTTCTTTCTCTACATCTGTCGATTCTCTATGTGAAAAAACAGCCGATTTCGAACTTTTGAATCCATGAGGTGCATCATTATCAAAAACTTCAAAATAATATTCGTAATTCACTCCGTCTTGAATTACTAAATTACTCGGAAAAGCAAAAACAAACTTATCGTAAATTTCCTTTTTTACTGCTATTACTCCACGTTTAGCTTCATTCGGTTTGTCTTTTGGATAATAAACAACCTGTAGTTTGGACAATCCGTAATCATCCGAAATCTGTCCCAAAACAAAGTTCTTAGCTACTTTTAAAGTGTCGGGAGCATTGTTGACATTGATTGTTGGAAACTGATCTTTAACCACCGAAATCGAATAGTTTAATTTCTCGTAATTCTGAATTTTATTATTCGAAGTAACGATTTGATAATCGGTATTTTGACTGATATTTTTCGTTAAAAGAAACTGATTGTCTTGTTTACTAAAAGCGGATTTTGAATTCGCATCTAACCAATCCACTTTTTGAGTTGCTAACGTATTCATTCGCCATGTAACTCTGGTTCCTTCTGCAACAATTGCATTTCCAGTTCCTTTGACCACTTCACTCTTTTTGTTCAAGTAACCTGGAAAATTCAATACCATTTCAAAATTCGCTATTGACGGAACGGTAACCACCGAAAGTTCATAATCATTCGAAGAAACGTTATTGGCTTCCAAATGAAATGCAACATTCGCTTTTGGTTTCGGAATCACAAATTGGAATTCTCCAGCTCTATTACTTTCCATAAAATAACTTTCATCGCCAATAAAAATCATGGTGTTTTCAGGAACCACATTTCCAACTGTTTTTACTTTCAGAAGAAAATCTTGGTTTTGTTCAGTTTGTAAATTGGAATTTAAGATCTTAAATTCAAACGGTGCTGGCGGCAAAAATTGCTCTTTGTAATGCACGACACGATTCAAACTTTGCGTTAGCAGGTCTCCTTTCCCAGAAACCAAGAAAAACAAAAAGAACAAAATCGGAATGATTGCTAATGGTAAATATTTGGTGTTCTTTCCGAAATTAATAGCATTGCCAAACGGAACAGGCTTCAGCGTATTGGCTTTCTGATCTATTGATGCAATCAATAATTCGGATTTGTTTTTGTCTTGAGATAGCTGAAGGAAATTCGTCAACTTATCACCTACTTCGTTAAAATGATTCCCAATAATTTTGGATGCTTCATCGTAATTAATTCCCTTTTGTAGTTTGAATAATTTAAATGTCGGAAACAAAATAAACCGCAACAACAGAAAAAGTTCCACCGTAACAAACAACCAAAAAAGCACTGTTCTTGCCATCGGCTTTAACCAAAGAAAATATTCTACAAAAAGTGTAAAAATAAAATACAACAATCCCAATCCTACGAAGAAAATAGTTCCTCGAAGTAATTCATTGGTGTAAAACTTCTTAATAAACTGTTCCAGCTTATTGTATATGACATTCGATTTTTCCAAAATTGAAATTCTTTTATTTGTAACCGATAAAAATACAAATTTATACTTACGATAAAAGTTAAATCTTTACTAAACACGGAATTCACAGATTAAAACTTCCCAGATCTAACTTCTAACTTCCAACTTCTGATTATCTTTGCAAAAAATTTACAACAATGTCGAAACCTGTTCGAGTGCGTTTTGCGCCTAGTCCAACCGGACCTTTACATATTGGTGGCGTGAGAACCGCTTTATTTAATTATCTTTTTGCTAAAAAAAATAATGGTGTTTTTTATCTTCGAATTGAAGATACCGACCAAAATAGATTCGTTCCTGGTGCAGAAGAATACATTTTTGAAGCATTAGAATGGTTGGGAATTGCCCCGAATGAAACCATTGGTAAAAACGAAAAATTCGGACCGTATCGACAATCCGAAAGAAAACATTTGTACAAACAATACGCAGATCAATTAATAAATTCTGGTTGGGCATATTATGCTTTTGATACTGCTGAAGCATTAGATTTCAACAGAAAACAACACGAAGAACAAGGAAAAACATTCATATACAACTGGCACAATCGTGAGAAATTAGATACGTCGTTAGTGCTTTCTTCTGAAGAAACAGAAAAAAAAATCGCTTCAGGAGCTGCTTATGTTATCCGATTTAAAACGCCGGTTAATGAAACTTTGTATTTGCATGACATTATTCGCGGCGACATTCAATTCGAAACCAATTTACTAGACGATAAGGTATTGTTTAAAAGCGACGGAATGCCAACTTATCATCTTGCTAATATCGTTGATGATCATTTGATGGAAACCTCACATGTAATTCGTGGCGAGGAATGGTTGCCCTCGATGCCTTTGCACAGTTTATTATACAAAGCATTTGGTTGGGAAGCTCCTGAATTTGCACATTTACCATTAATTTTAAAACCTATAGGAAATGGAAAATTGTCCAAACGAGATGGTGATAAACTAGGATTTCCAGTTTTTCCATTGGAATGGAAGACCGAAGAAGGTGTTTCCACTGGTTATAGAGAAAACGGATTTTTTCCAGAAGCAGTAATCAACTTTTTAGCTTTATTGGGTTGGAATGACGGAACGGAACAAGAATTATTTTCATTGGAAGAACTGGTAGAAAAATTCGATTTAAACCGCGTCCATAAAGCCGGAGCTAAATTCGATCCTGAAAAAAACAAATGGTTCAATCATCAGTATCTGCAAAAACAAAGTGATGAAAGTTTGGCAAAAGCTTTTGCTCCTATTCTCTATGAAAAAGCAATTGATGTTGATTATACATCGCTAGTAAAAATTGTTTCTTTAATCAAAGAACGCGCAAATTTCGTTTCCGATTTTTGGGAAATGAGCGATTACTTTTTTGTGGCGCCAACATCGTATGATGAAAAAGCAGCAAAAAATTGGAATGAAAACACACCTGATTTAATAAAGCAATTAATCAACGTTTTGCGTTCTATGGAAGATTTCTCATCTGCAAACATCGAAACGATTGTAAAAGACTGGATGACACAAAATGAAATCGGAATGGGAAAAGTAATGCAGCCATTCCGCTTGAGTTTGGTTGGCGCTTTAAAAGGGGCACATTTATTTGATATTGTAGAATTGATTGGAAAGGAAGAAACGATTCGACGATTGGAAAAAGCAATTGCTAGCTTATAAAAATAAAAAAGTCCCTACTATTAGGGACTTTTTTATTACAAATTAAACAAAATCTGTCCGCTTATCGAACTGAGATTTCCTTTAAAATCATATTTCCCTAATCCTTCTTGACTGTTCATACTGTTTAAAATATTGGTGAAACCGTATTGATAGAAAAAGATAGCGCGAATACGTCGGGTTCCTGCAGAAAAACCAATATACGCATTCCCATTCACCGTATTCACATCCAGAATTTGATTCGCTTTTAATACGGTTCCAGAAATGGTATTGTTTTCATCTTTAGAATCGACTTTAAGTTTTCCGTTGATTTGAAGCACCGGACCAAAATCTAACGAAACATGATTTTTAACAACATTATAACTTAATAACAATCGTATTTGCGCACCCGATAAACTGTATTTTGTATCTGCCTTTTGATTTGTGGCCGTAAGCGTTTCTACTTCAATATTGTTTTGAAAAAACTGCATTCCGTAAATCATACTCCAATTGTTATAATAATTTCCACGTACCGATAAACCGCAATTCCAACCGATTCCGGGATTTGTTTTAAAATTAGATGTAGCTAACGTGGCTTGCGAAACACCAACTGTAATTCCGATTCGATTTCCGTCTCTTTCCTCATATTGCGAATAAGCGCTGCATGAAAAAAGCACCAGGCATGCAACTAAAAAAAAGTTCTTCATTATTAAAATTTTTAATTGTAACAAACATACATTTTTATCGTATAATAACCACATTAACCAATTAATTATTCTATATGAACCCAATTATTATTGCTTTGCTGGTCTTCGGATTAGTCGTTCTATTCTCGTCATTTTTTACTGTAAAACAACAAACCGCTATCGTGATTGAGCGTTTTGGAAAATTTATGAGCATTCGAAGTTCTGGTTTGCAATTGAAACTTCCAATTATTGATCGAATTGCCGGAAGAGTAAATCTTAGAATTCAACAACTCGACGTTATCATTGAAACCAAAACCAAAGACAACGTGTTTATTAAAATGAAAGTTTCGGTACAATTTAATGTTATACAGGACAAAGTGTACGAAGCGTTTTATAAATTAGAATATCCTCACGATCAGATTACTGCTTATGTTTTTGATGTGGTTCGTGCCGAAGTTCCAAAACTGATTTTAGATGATGTTTTTGAAAGAAAAGACGATATCGCAATCGGTGTTAAACGGGAACTAAACGAAGCTATGGCGACATATGGTTACGATATCATCAATACTTTGGTTACTGATATTGATCCCGATATTCAAGTGAAAAATGCGATGAACCGAATCAATGCTGCCGATAGAGAAAAAACAGCGGCAACTTTTGAAAGTGAAGCACAACGTATCCGAATAGTTGCGAAAGCGAAAGCAGAAGCAGAAAGTAAAAAATTACAAGGTCAAGGTATTGCTGATCAACGAAGAGAAATTGCTCGCGGTTTGGTTGAAAGTGTTGAAGTGTTGAATCACGTCGGAATCAATTCTCAGGAAGCTTCTGCCTTAATTGTAATTACGCAACACTACGATACCTTACAAGCGATTGGCGCTGATACGAATTCGAATTTGATTTTATTACCAAATTCACCTCAAGCTGCAAGCGATATGTTGAACAATATGGTCACTAGTTTTACAGCGTCTAACATTATTGGTGAACAGATGAAAAACCAGCCGAAACGCGTTAAGAAAACAGATCATACATCTGCCGATTATAATCCGTCGGATACTTCACATCCAACAGAGGAAGCATAAACTTCACAAAAAAAGAGAGCAAAATTAGCTCTCTTTTTATTTTATATTATAATAGAAATTATGCTGTACTTTCTACTTTTGCCCAAGTATCTCGCAAACCAACAGTTTTATTAAAAACCAATTTTTGAGCTGACGAATCTTTATCCACACAAAAATAACCCAATCGTTGAAACTGAAAATGATCTAAATTTTTTGACGATTGCAAACTGGGTTCTACAAAACCAGTAATTACTTCTAACGAATTCGGATTGATGAATTCTTTGAAATCGATTTCTTTGTTTCCATCCGGACTTTCATTCGAAAATAATCGGTCGTAAATACGGACTTCTGCTTCAACCGCATGATTGGTAGAAACCCAATGAATGGTTCCTTTTACTTTGCGTTGTGATGCTTCGGTGCCGCTTCCACTTCGGGAATTTTCGTCATACGTACAATGAATTTCGGTGATGTTTCCGTCAGCATCTTTTACCACACTTTCGCCTTTGATGATGTAAGCATTTTTCAATCGCACTTCGGTTCCTAACGTCAAACGAAAAAACTTCTTATTTGCTTCTTCCTGAAAATCTTCTCTTTCGATATATAATTCTTTTGAAAAAGGTACTTTTCGAAATGACATTACTTCCTCTTCCGGATTGTTCTCGGCTTCCAATTCTTCTACTTTTCCTTCTGGATAATTGGTAATGACCAACTTCACGGGATTCAAAACCGCCATTACTCGTGGTGCTATTTTATTCAAATCTTCACGAACGCAGAATTCCAAAAGCGAAACGTCGATTAGATTGGTACGTTTTGCAATTCCGATAGTGTTGGCAAAATTCCGAATTGCCTTTGGTGTATAGCCACGTCTTCGCATTCCGGAAATAGTACTCAT
>JANNCY010000172.1:0-11910 GCA_031387085.1 Flavobacteriales bacterium
GCATCGGTAAACAGTAATACTGTGAATGTAACTCCAACTGATACCACAAATCCAATAGCACCAACGTTAACGGCTTCAAACACGACTATCAATTCAACGGATTTGTCTTGGTCGGGTGCTACAGATAATGTTGCTGTTACCAGTTATGATGTATATAAAAATGGTGTTTTTCAGGCAAACACAGCAAGCACGACTTATACTGCAGGCAGTTTGATTTTAAACACATCTTATTCGTTCTATGTTAAGGCTAAAGATGCTGCCGGAAATGCATCGGTAAATAGTAATACGATAAACGTAACTCCAACTGATACTACAAATCCAACAGCACCAACGTTAACAGCTTCAAACACGACTATCAATTCAACTGATTTGTCATGGTCGGGTGCTACAGACAATGTTGCGGTTAGCAGTTATGATGTATATAAAAATGGAGTTTTTCTGGTAAACACAGCAAGTACCATTTATACTGCAAGCAGTTTGATTTTAAACACATCTTATTCGTTCTATGTTAAGGCTAAAGATGCTGCCGGAAATGCATCGGTAAACAGTAATACTGTGAATGTAACTCCAACTGATACCACAAATCCAATAGCACCAACGTTAACGGCTTCAAACACGACTATCAATTCAACTGATTTGTCTTGGTCGGGAGCTACTGATAATGTTGCGGTTACTAGCTATGATGTGTATAAAAATGGGGTTTTTCTTGTAAATACTGCAGGTAGCACTTATACTGCAGGTGATTTGGTTGCCAATACAGCCTATACGTTCTATGTGAGGGCTAAAGACGCTGCAGGAAATGCATCGTCCGATAGTAATACGGTAAATGTTACGACATTAGCAAACACTACAGTAATATCCGCCAAATTTTTTATAGAAGGGTATTACGATATAGCTACACACACTTTGAGAACAGTATTAGCTAATCAAGGTGTTGGGGTTAGCACTACCGATGTTGATGTGGTTACTCTTGAATTAAGACATGCAACAACTTTTGATTTAGTAGCTTCAACAACCGCGATTTTACAAACAAATGGAATAGCTACCGGTACTTTTAATTCAGCAATTAGCGGCTCTTATTATTTGGTTATCAAACATAGGAATGCATTGCAAACGTGGAGTGAAGACTCAATTTCTATTAGTTCATTAACACCTTTATATGATTTTACCAATGCCGTATCTAAAGCTTATGGAAATAACATGGTGCTAGTTGAAACGGGTGTTTGGGCATTTTATTCTGGGGATATTAATCAAGATGAAGTTATTGATGGAAGCGATTTAGTTTCTGTTTCAAACGATGTTGACAGTTCCGCTTTTGGTTATTTAGCAACAGATTTGAATGGCGATGGATCAGTAGATAATTCTGATTTACCTTCCATTTCCAATAATTCTGATAATTCTATTTTTTCGGCACATCCATAGTTTACTAAACTGTATTATTTTCAATTCATTTTTTTTGGTAATAATTAGGTGATAACTATTTTTAATTTACAATATTAAAGCAACATTATGCAAATTTATTGATACATTTGTAGTTAAATAATTTTGAAATGCAAAGCACAAGAACGATAGTAATTTTTATCATAACAGTTTTTTACTGGAGTATAACTTTTTGTCAAATGACAGTAAAAGAAAAAGATTATGCAATGGTATATAATGATAGAAATATAGAATTAGAATTTAATTCCGATATACAATTAAAAGCTTTTGATGTAACTACCAATCAAGAAATAAATCTACAAAAGAAACAAGGAAGACAAAATACTTTTGAACTTTTGAATACAGCTCCATCTCAAATAATAAAACTAGAATACAACTATATAAATGGTAAAAATACTGATGTGCAAACCAGTTATATTGCTACACAATCGATGTCAACAGGAGCAATAAACGTCTATTTCAATCATCCTGTAAATACGGCGTTTGCTCAAACACAAAATGCTGTTAATTTAGGCAATACACTTGATAACATGCTTATAACCTATATTAATGCATGTGCAACAACATTAGACATTGCCATATACAATTCCTATTCTTCTTCTTCCACTGCAGGAATTGCAGGAGCAATTAATGCTGCTTATACAAGAGGAGTACAAGTTCGAGTCATATATGATGGCAGTACCAGTAGTCTTATGATTCCGTTACTGAATGCTGCTATACCAACTTTAGCAAGTCCAAGTTCTTCTAGTTACGGTATAATGCACAACAAATTTGTTGTTTTTGATGCGAATAACAGTAATGCCAACAAACCCTATGTTTGGACAGGATCAACTAATTGGACGCTAGCGCAAATTGATGGACCGGATGCGAATGGTGCCATAGTAATTCAAGACCAATCGTTGGCAATAGGATATAAAATGGAATTTGATGAAATGTGGGGAAGTACAACAATGACCCCCGATTTAGTTAATTCAAAGTTCGGTCCTTTTAAAACAGACAATACTCCACACCATTATGTTACTGGAGGAAAAGTAATTGATAATTATTTTAGTCCAAGTGACGGTACCAATTCAAAAATTATTGCAGCGATTAATTCAGCCAATTCCGATATTGATATTGCCACTATGTTAATTACTCGAAGCGATGTAAGTAACGCTATTATTAATAAATACAATTCGGGATTATCCAACACTAATTTGGTGGTTGATAGTCAAAACCCATCTGGAAATCAATTCAATACACTTCAAGCTGGACTTCCAACAAATAAAGCAGTTGTTTATTCAGCTTCTGGTATAATGCATCATAAATTTATGGTAATTGATAATTTCAATAGTGCATCCGATCCTCAAGTTCTTGTGGGTTCTCACAATTGGAGTACATCGGCGGAAACTAAAAATGATGAAAACATAGTGATTGTTCATGATGCCAATATTGCCAATCAATACTATCAAGCGTTTGCTTATTTGTTTCAATTGGCTGGGGGTGTTTTGGATATACAACAAAATACTTTAACAACTTCTAATTTAATACTTTATCCTAACCCGACTGCTGGTTTGGTTCATTTAACTTCAAGCGATACTTCTTATTTAGATGAAGTGGATGTAGCGTTATATGATGTACTAGGAAACAGAATTTTTGAAAAACACTACAGTAATTTTGTTGATGAAACTATGGATATTTCAAGTCAATCATCTGGTATGTATTTTATTAATGTTCAGTATGAAGGAAAAATTACCCATTTCAAAATAATAAAAGAGTAATTTCAATTTTATATAAAAAAACAATCACTTAGTTTTTGACTAAATCATTATGCTTTTTGCTAACGATTTACAGTTTTCATAATGCGGTGTCATTAAAGTATATTAAATGTACTTTGCTAATTTCTCTTCTTTATCTCTGAAGTCACCCCGCTTTTTTAGTGCCAACCTTAGTTCTGGTTTTGTTGCGGTTTGGTTCGCAATAGGGTATTGTTTTGGATAATGGAATAAAATTTGTACATAGCCGGGGGTACCACAACTACGACGTAAGTACGAAGCATCTACGGAGTATCCATACACCATCTACCTAGTAGGCATGTGGCAACCATTAAAAACATTGGGATTATGGGCATTCTATTAACAGAAGGCGAATTTCCAAAGCGTATCGGCGATTATGTATTGTATCGACTGGACAATCAGGTGGTCATCCGTTCGATAAGCGGTTTTACGTCTAAAGGAATGAAGCACGCTGCCAAGTACGAACTCAGCCGACAGAACGCGAGCGAGTTTGGCAGAGTTTCGACTTTGTGCAAACAGGTCCGCCTTGCCTTGAATGGCATACTGCCGAAATACAACAACCTGGTTGTAGTAAACAGTTTTACCAAAAAGATGCGTGCCGTAATGACGCACGACACCCACAATGTGAGAGGGCATCGGCATCTTTCCGCTGCATTGGCGGGCGAGAGTGGTCGGGAATTCCTGAACGGTTATGAGTTGAATCCAGATACCGTTTTTAGCTGTGAATGTATCTTGAATGAAACCCATTTGCACCTCACTTTAGCGGTTGGTGCTGGGGTAACAGGCATTAGGATACACCGCCTTGCTTTTAATTTTGAAAATGCCGAAAAACAATTGGTTAGTGGGGACTGGCAGTTGTATCACTCGTCGTCATTGGCTACTGGTGTTGATTTGGAGCTGCCTTTAGCAACAGGGGAAGGGGTACTGTTTACCCTTTTGGACGTGTCCTGTTTTACAGAAGCAGATGGGAGTTATTTGGAATTGGAAAAGGGGAAGAGTGTTAGGATTGTTGGGGTGGATATTTAGTGATTCAGTGTTGTGTTCGCTGCGCTACTAAACCGCTATTAGCAAATGTTTTTTATCAAAGTAAGTTTTTCGCATCGGAATTATATCATTAATAAACAAAATTTTACAACATCAAAGAGGACTGATATCGTAAATTAGTTGTCACAAAAAATAACGTTAAATTTTAAAACACTATTATGAAACTATCAAAATTGCTGTTGGTTGCAATTGCGCTAATTGCCTTCAACACATCACAGGCTCAGATTAAAACTACAGTAACCCTTCCGGATTGGGGTGTAGCTGGATATGACAATGCTCGATATTACTATATCCCAGACATTGAATCCTATTACGACGTAGGTGGACGGCAATTTGTTTATATGAAAGATGGAAAATGGGTAAGATCGACCAGACAACCTGTTGTATATAAAAATTATGATCTTTATAATGGCTACAAAGTTGTCATTACCGATGACAAAGAACCTTACGCTGATTATGACAACCTGAGAGTCAAATACGCTAAAGGTTACAAAGGCGATCCACAAAAAAATATAAAAGTTAAAACGAGAAAAAACGGAACAGTCAAAATCAAAACGAAAAAAAATAAGTAAATTTAAAATCCCACATACGTGGGATTTTTTTTGTACACAATGTTCTTGAATGCTTGATATCAAATAAATGATTGCTAACGTATTGCTATGTTGATAAAGCATTGCTGTTAAACAAGCAATTTCAAGAAAATATTGAAGTTACTTTCCAACACTATAAAAAAAGACTGAATTATAAAACAAAAAGTATTTGGAGTTTTGCTGAAAGGAAAGTATGTCAAAATATGATTATCTGACTGTAAGTAACCATAAAAAAAATGTCCTGATTTTATTCAGGACATTTCATAAAAAAAATCGAAAGCAAATTTGTTCTATTTCATTTTAAAAACGTTGTCATCATTTTCTTTTCCGTATCATAATGCCATTCATGTTCATCATGTCACCGTTTCTCATTATCATAGTTTTACCACTTATCAGGGTCACTTCTCCTTTCACAGAAATCATTGTTCCGTTTGACATAACCATCTCCTGATCCATTATAATTATCTCCCTATCTTTAATAAAAATCATTTTACTGTCTTTCATCGTGATGTAGTCTTTTTGTAATCTAGAATCCTGTATTGGTTTTTCCTGTTGCATTTTTTCTTGTTGCAATTTGTCACCTTGAGCCATTGCTCCAAAAGTGCAGGTAAAGACAGCGCTTATCAATAGTAGTTTTTTCATTTGAAAATTAAATTTATTAATAAATTTTGTTTTTCGATTCTGAATAATTAACAGGATTAACCCATATCTGATCTTTAAAAAATAGTTAAATTTTAACAGAAATTTGATTTTTATAATTTTTTTGAATCGTTTTGTAAAGGTCATTTAATTTTTATTTTATTAGTTGCATAATTACTTTTATGTCGTGCATAATTCAGGTGCTATAATAATGACTTTTAAAATTTCTAGACGAGAAGAATTCCAAATATGGTGGTGGTTTTCCATAAGTGCAATTTTAATAGTTGAAAAAAGAATAGAATAGTAAATCCGTATCTTATAAATGAACAATGACTTATCAAATAAAAAAGCGGACAATTCTTTTTTAAGAGAATTGTCCGCCATCTGTGGAGCAGAGAGGTATACGTTCAAACTATTTTGATAATGATTTAAAACTATTAAGCAGATTTTTAATTATCAATGTATAATGTCTTTTGTTAAATCAACTTAATTTTTCAGTTACTATTTTATTATTCAAGTGTAAATTAAATAGTTATAAACTAACAATTAAATAGCTGTTTTTTAACGATTATATGTTGTTAAATACTACTTATAGTAAAAGTGCGGGTTTACTTTTGAAATTCAAATTTTAACACTTTAAGTAATGATAAAAAAATTCCTTTCTGACAAGCTTAGATTTCTATTATGGAGTCTAGTTGTATTTAGCTTCTTTTGTTTCGAAAGTAGTTATGCTCAGTTGACCACAAAATCAACTATTGCAAGTTCTAATGGAGCTGAAATTTCAGCTTTCGACCCAAGTACTAACAGAGTATTTACTGTAGCAGGTAATGCTATAGAGTATTACACTTTAAGTAGTACGGGTGTATTATCAATCCCAACAAACATCCCTTATGGATTTACAGTTGCGGCTGGTTCTACAGCAATACCTAACTCGGTAGCTGTGAAAAATGGTGTATTGGTTTTTGGTTTTGCCGTTGTTGTAACAACTACAAATGCGCAACAACCAGGAAGAGTAGTTTTTTACAATCCGGCTACTGCAACTTACATTTCTGATGTTACTGTAGGTTACTTACCTGATATGGTTGCTTTTAGTCCAGACGGGACTAAAATTTTGACTGCTAATGAAGGAGAACCAAATAGTTACAATCAAGGTACTTCATTCGACCCTGAAGGTTCGGTTTCTATAATTGATATTTCAGGTGGAATTGCAAGTGCGACGGTTTCTACTGCTTCATTTACAAGTTTTAATCCTCAAATGGCTAGTCTAAAAGCCTCTGGAGTGAGAATTTACGGACCCAATGCTACAGTAGCTCAAGATTTAGAACCAGAATATGTTACATTTATAGATAACGCTACTGCTGCTGTAACACTTCAAGAAAATAACGCGGTTGCTATAGTTGACATCGCTACTGCTACTGTTACTACTATTTATCCTTTAGGATTAAAAGATCACAGTTTGCCAGGTAGTGGACTTGACGCTAGCGATAGAGATTTAACTTCTACAACGGGTACAATTAATATTCAAAACTGGCCTGTAAAAGGGATGTATATGCCTGATGCAATTGCAAGTTTTACAAGCGGTGCCAACACTTATTTTATTACTGCCAATGAAGGTGACTCAAGAGCTTATACAGGTTATACAGAAGAAATAAGAGTAGGAGCTGCTGGTTATGTTTTAGATCCCGCTATTTTTCCAACTGCTGCAACTTTAAAGTTAAATGCAAACTTAGGTCGTCTTCAATTATCAAACGCAACAGGAAATACTGATGGCGATGGCGATTTTGACGAAATTCATGCTTTAGGAGCGCGTTCTTTTACTATTTGGAATAACACATTCACTAAAGTTTTTGACAGTGGTGATCAACTAGAGCAAATTACTGCCAGTCAAAACGCAGCTGATTTTAACTCTGACGGTACAGCAGCTACTTTTGATACCCGTAGTGACAACAAAGGACCTGAACCTGAAGGTGTAACTACAGGAACAGTAAATGGGGTTCAGTATGCATTTGTTGGTAGTGAAAGAACAGGTGATGTTTTTGTGTACGATATTACAATTCCAACCGCTCCAGTTTTTAAACAATACATCAATACTGCAGCTGATACGGGAGTTGAAGGAATCATTTTCGTTCCGGCTGCTCAAAGTCCAACTGG
Source organism: Flavobacteriales bacterium (assembly GCA_031387085.1). Classification (GTDB taxonomy): domain Bacteria; phylum Bacteroidota; class Bacteroidia; order Flavobacteriales; family Flavobacteriaceae; genus Flavobacterium. The sequence continues at coordinate 7,640 of JANNCY010000172.1, forward strand.
AAATGCATTAGTAATAACAAGTGCAGAAACAAGCAAAACGGTTTCTGTTTATGAATTTACTCCACCCACAATTACTGTAACTGCAGGAACAATTTCTTGCAATGGAGCAACAACTACGGTTACTATTTCAGCTACAGCAGGAACCGCCCCTTATACAGGAACTGGAACTTTTACAGTAGGTGCAGGGACTTATTCTTACACCGTTACTGATGCAAATGGTTTAACGGCAACAGCATCTGTCACCATTTCTCAACCTGCAACAGCCTTAGTAGCTTCATCAACTGCAGGAACCATTACATGTAATGGAACAACAACAGTTACTGTAACAGCTGCGGGCGGAACTGCACCTTATACAGGTACAGGAACATTTACGCTTGGCGCTGGCGCTTATTCGTATACCGTTACCGATGCTAATGGATGTACTTCAACTACAACAGGAACGGTCGTTAGTATTCCAGATACAACCAATCCAACTATTTATTTTCAACCTTCTACTTTATTACCAGGAGTGACAGGACCATCTACTACTCAAACTCCTTATTTATTGCCACAAGCAACAGGAGGTAAATTCACATCAATTTTTTCCGTAAATGATGTTGTTGGAGGTTATAGAATGGTAGGTATTCCAGACGGATTAGGGGCTTATGATAACAATAATGGGACTTTCACCTTATTGATGAATCATGAGATAGGAAATTCTAATGGTATAATTCGTGCACACGGATCAATCGGAGCCTTTGTATCTAAATGGGTTATTAATAAATCTAATTTAGCCGTACAAAGTGGAAGCGATTTGATACAAACCGTAAATACTTGGAGCACTTCTACAAGTAGTTTTGTTATAGGAACTACTCAATTTAATCGTTTTTGTTCTGCAGATTTACCATCAGTTCCAGCATTATTTAATGCAGCTACAGGTTTAGGAACGCAAGAGCGAATCTTCTTAACAGGGGAAGAATCAGGTTCAGAAGGACGTGCATTTGGACATATTGCCACAGGTGCATCAGCGGGAGTTAGTTACCAACTACCCTACTTAGGAAGATTTTCATGGGAGAACGTGGTTGCAAGTCCAGCGTCAGGAAATAAAACAGTTGTAGCGGGTACAGATGATGCTACCACTAACGGTCAAGTTTATTTCTATATTGGAACAAAAACCAATTCAGGAACAGAAATAGACAAAGCAGGATTAAATAATGGTAAATTATATGGTGTAAAAGTGCCTAGTTTACCAAGTGAATTGTCAGCAAGTATTCCAGCAGCAAATACCGCATTTACTTTAGAAGATTTAGGTTTTGTTCAAAATAAAACAGGAGTTACATTAAATACAGAAAGTGTAACAGCAGGAGTTACTAATTTTCTTCGTCCAGAAGATGGTGGATTTGATCCATCCAATCCAAACGATTTTTATTTTGTAACTACCAATGCGTTTACATTGCCAAGTCGTATGTGGAGATTGCGTTTTAATGATATTGCCAATCCAGAAACTGGAGGAACAATTACAGCAGTATTAGACGGAACAGAAGGACAAAAAATGTTAGACAACATGACTATTGATAAATTTGGACACATCTTGTTACAAGAAGATCCAGGAGGTCAAGCTCACAATGCAAAAATGTGGCAATATACCATTGCAACAGATGCATTAGAATTGGTTGGAAAACATGATCCAGCACGTTTTGGCGATTTAGTAGCAGCAGTAACAACTCCAGCAACATTGCCATTCAATAATGATGAAGAGTCATCAGGGATTATTGATATGTCGGATATATTAGGACCAGGAATGTTCATGTTAGATGACCAAGCTCATTATACTACAGGTTTAGCTAATTTAACAGAAGTAGTTCAAGGCGGACAATTATTGGCTTTCTTCAATCCAGCTTCAGTAAGTGCAACGGCATTAACTGCTGCTCCAGCTACAATAACTTCTTGTTCAGGTACGGGTATTAATTTAGGTACACCAGCAACAGCAGACAATTGTTCTATTACAAGTGTTACCAACGATGCTCCAAGTACTTTCCCAGTTGGAACTACAACAGTAACATGGACAGTAACTGATTCAAGTAGTAACGCTTCAACAGCTACACAAACGGTAATAGTTACCTATTTAACTGCTTCTACAACAATCACTTCTGCGACTCCGTATTTCTGGTCAGTGAGTGGGTTAACTTATGCATCATCAGGTGTGTATACTTTCAATACAGTAAATGAAAGCGGTTGTACAGTCATTAATACGTTGAATTTGACGATTACTGTACCTACTTTTATAGTTGGAACTTCATGTGGAGCAACTATTAGTGGTTTAAATGTAACGATAAATACACCTGTTGTTTCAGGAGCTACAAGCTATACCTTTAGATTAACCAATCTAGATACAATGGCGCCATCACAAACAGTAGTTAGACCGGTAAATAATGTTGCATTATCTAATACGTATTTCCCTGGAATTACATTAGGAACAAATTATCAAATTGAGGTAAGTGTAAATGCAGGTCCATTTGGTCCTCCATGTACAGTAAGAACACCAGCACCAACATCTACAATTGGCGCACATTGTGGTACTACAGTAACCTCTATGTCTCAGTATGTTTATTGTACGGCTGCATCAAGTGTGACAGGATATCGATTTAGAGTTACGAATTTAATAACTAATGGAGTTACTATCGTAGATTCATCATTAAACAGATTTAGTTTCACTCAAGTGCCATTGCCAGTTAGAGCATTTGGTGCCACTTACCTTATTGAAGTTGCGTTACGAAATACAGATGGTTCATATTTACCATACAGTGTTGGATGTACCATTTCTACACCTGCATTCCCTACTACTTCAATTCGACCAATACAATGTGGAAATTATCAAGCTACAAGTCTTACAGAAAGTTTTGTTGCGTCTATTGTAGCAACAGCTACAAAATATCGTTTTAGACTTAAAAGTGTTGTGCCAGTAGGACTTTCTAGTGCAACAATTGATAGACTAGTAAACTCATGTAGTTTGAGTATGTTCCCTGCTTTACCTGCTGGAACAGCTTGTACAATTGAAGTGTCTCTTGAAATTGGAGGCGTATTTGGTCCTTATGGAAGTGCCTGTACTATCATCACTCCAGGATTAACTAAAGCGGCACCAGTGGTATCAAATGAATTCAAAGCTATCGCTTACCCAAATCCATTTGCAAGTGACTTTATGTTTGATGTTAAAACGTCATCAGAAAGTGCAATTCAAATTAGAGTTTACGATATGTTAGGAAAACAAGTTGACAACAGAAACGTTGAAGTAGCCGATATAGAAAACCTTCAAATAGGTGTTAATTATCCATCTGGAGTATACAATGTAATTGTATCTCAAGGAGAAAATATGCAAACGTTGCGAGTGATTAAAAGATAAGTGTAAAAGCAACAATGATTATGAAGAAAGAGTGGATTAGTTTCCACTCTTTTTTTATTAAAAATACTATTTTAAAAGCCCGAATTTTTATTTGTTAAAGCGTTGAAATTGAGAAAAAAAAACATAATGATAACGTTAATTTAATGTACATCTATTATTTATTTACATCAGTCTGAAAAGGTTGTTATTTACAATTAAGAATCATAGTTTTGTAAAGAGATATTAGAAAAAGGTATCCAATACAAATGATATGATAGTGAAAAGAAATAATTTATTTTGCCTGTTTTTAATGATGGTATTTTTAAGTTCTTGTTCATCAAAAAAGGATATTTTATATTTTAATGATATTAATACAAACGAACAAGATAAGGTTGTTTTTTCAGCGGGTAAAATTCAAGTCAATGATATTTTAAGTATTGTGATTTCTTCAAGTTCAATAGAATTAGCCGCCAATTATAATTTGAATCAAACTCCTACAGCTACCATTGGATATCTTGTAAACACTGATGGTATGATAACAATGCCTATTCTGGGTAAAATAAAAGCACAAAATCTAACTTTAATTGAACTCGAAAATTTTTTAGTTAAGAAATTGAAAGATGAAAATCATTTATCAGATCCGATAGTTACCGCCAGAATAATGAATGCAAAATTTACAATTTTGGGTGAAGTAAATAAACCTGGAACTTATAATTTTAACGAAGAAAACATAAGTATTCTTCAAGCATTAGGCTATGCAGGTGATTTAACTATTAATGGTAAAAGAAATAACGTTTTAATAATTCGAGAAGAAAATAATATAAAAACGTATGCGACCGTTGATTTAACTTCAAAAAAATGGTTCGACTCACCTTACTATTACATTAAACCCAACGATGTGATTTACATTAAT
>JANNCY010000198.1:0-5667 GCA_031387085.1 Flavobacteriales bacterium
TATTAACATAACACTAGCGGATGATGACGAAGATGACCGATTGTTCTTTACAGACGCATTTAGCGAATTGAAAATGAATACCCGAGTAAATACATTTAATGATGGTGTAGAATTAATGAATTATTTAAATGATGCTGATTCGATACTGCCTAATGTTTTATTTTTAGACTTAAACATGCCAAAAAAAAATGGTATTGAATGTTTGTTGGAAATAAAGAAAAACGACAAATTCAAAGACATTGCCATTGCCATTTATTCGACTTCCTCCTCCGAAGAACACATTGAAGAAACATTCGTGAATGGTGCCAACATATACATTAAAAAACCAAATGACTTCAATACTTTAAAAAAAATACTTTCTGATGTGGTGACCATCAATTGGCAATACCATACTTCTGGTTTAAATAAAGATAATTTTTTACTACGCATGTAAGATGATTGTATTTCAACTTCATAAATCGCCATTATTTCTCAAAATAATTTTTGTGCTCTCTGTAGCCATTATATTTTTTATTGGCGGAGTTACTTTTAAGCACATTACAGTTCTTAAAAAATCTTCTGTTTGGGTTCGTAACAGTTATGAAGTTAATTTGGAGCTCGAAAAACTAATGTCGTATATAAAAGATGCCGAAACTGGACAGAGAGGTTATATTATTTCTAAAGACGAATCGTATCTAAAACCATACTACAGCTCTAAAGATTTAATCCGAAACTCTTTTAATAACGTTTCGCGATTATTGAAAAACAATACAACACAAGAAAGCAACTTAAAAAAACTTTTATTCTACATTAATAAAAAACAAAATTACCTTTCAAAATCAATTTATTTAATACAACAAGAAAAATACGATTCCGAAGAGCTAAACAACAATTTACTTGAAGGCAAATCGGCAATGGATTCGGTGCGAATTAAAGTGGATGATATGATTAAAACCGAAGAAAATCTTCTGCGCAACCGACAACTCAATTATGAAAACACCATCAGCTATACGCCTTTATTTATCTATCTCACCTTATTAGTTACCTTGATAATGATAACTATTGCATTTATTAAAATGAATAGTGATTTGGTCTCCTTAAAAAAATCGAATGAAGCACTAATAGTAACTAATGAAGCAAATAAATTGTCTGAAATTGTTGGAGCTTTTGGAAGCTGGCAATTAAATTTAGAAACCAATATGTTTGTCTTTTCAGATAACACCTATCGGTTACTAGGTTGTGAACCGCAATCATTTGATGCAGGTTCTGAAGATTTCTTCAGCTACATTCATCCCGAAGATAAAGAGATTGTTGCCAAAAAATTTAAAGAATTATTGCGCAATGATATCGTTCCACCATTTATTTACAGAGTTATCCGAAAAGATAGTCAATTGCGCTATTTCAAAGGATTGGGCAGAATGGTTGAAAGTTTATCGGGAAGTAAAACGTTTATCGGAACTACAACCGATGTTACCGAAGAAGTTTTTGCCAATAAATTTATGGAAGAACGAAACCGGGAACTCGAAGCAACCAATAAAGAATTAACCGCTTTCAATTATATTGCGAGTCACGATTTACAGGAACCACTCCGAAAAATTGAAACCTTTATTTCAAGATTAATCGATAAAGATTTTGATAAAATGTCGGAATCAGGTCAGCAATACACCTCACGAATACAAGCTTCTGCCAATAGAATGCGAATTCTTATCGATGATTTATTACAGTTTTCAAGAACCAATAAAGCAGAGAAAGTTTTTGAAGTTTCCAATTTGAATGTCTTATTAGAAAATGCTAAACTCGAATTAACTTCTAACATCGAAGAGAAAAAAGCCAATATCGAAAGCAGTGAATTGCCCAATCTGAAAGTGATTCCTTTTCAAATTCAACAGCTCTTTATTAATATTATTGGTAATTCTTTAAAATACAGTAAAGAAAATATTGCGCCTGTGATTGAAATTAAAAGCACATTAATTGTTTCGCAAAACGAACCACTTCTTCCTAAAAATAAAGATAAGTATTATAAAATCACTATAGAAGACAACGGTATCGGATTTGAACAAGAATACGCCGATAAAATCTTTATTCTCTTTAACCGACTTCACAATAAAGAGGAATACGCCGGAACAGGTATCGGTTTGGCCATCTGTAAAAAAATTGTGGAAAATCATAAAGGATACATTTTCGCAGAAGGTATTCCCGATAAAGGTTCCATCTTCACCATTTATCTTCCGATAGCATAGCGGTTAAAAAAACAATACAATCAACTCTCTTTTTTGGGAGTTTTTTTATTTCTAAAAGTAGCTTAAAATAATTCTGTAACAATTAACCGAAATCATATAACGCTTCAAGCTCCCAGAAGTGGCAACTTTGCTAAATAAAATAAACACTATGAAAAATTTAAAAAGTTTAGCCACGATCGTTCTAATAACATTAGGAACAACAAGTTTAGTACACGCGCAGGAAACTGTTGCCAAATCTGGGGGTGGAAGTTTTGGAATCAAAGGTGGAATCAACCTATCCAATTTATACACCAAAGAAGTAGACGATGAAAACATGCTTTTGGGTTTCAATGTAGGTGTGTTTGGAGAGCTACCTTTAACTTCAATGATCTCATTACAGCCAGAACTTAGTCTTACCACTAAAGGAGCTGAAAATAAATATGACAATCTATTTAATCAAGAAACAAGAAAATTCAGATTGATGTATATTGAAGCACCATTGTTACTAAGAGCAAATATCACGAATAATTTTAATGTGCATTTCGGACCTTATGCAGCGTATTTAATTGATGCTAAAATTACAAGTGAATTCTCAGATGGTTCCGCTAGTAATCAAGATTTAAATGAAGATGATTTAAACCGATTTGATGTTGGTTTGGCTGGTGGACTTGGATTTCAATTTGGCGGATTCGGAATCGGAGCTCGATACAACTACGGATTAACTACCGTTGGAAAAGAACAAACCGTTTTAGGTCAGACCTTCACATCACCCGATGGAAAAAATAGCGTTTTAAGTTTTTACGCGACAATAAAATTATAATTAATAAAAAATAAAATCATGAAAGATATAGCATTGGTAACAATTATTGTAGTGTTAGTCACACTATGGGCTTTGTGCTTTTACGTTTACAATGTAGGAAGCACCATCCATTTGGTATTAATGATCGCAGGACTTGCAGTTCTATTGCGATTGATGAAAGAGAAAGAGTACAAATAGTACGTAAAAAATAGTTAATTTAATGGGTTAAATTAATTGTGTTAATTAAGAGAAAAAGGCGAAATACTTCTATTTCGCCTTTTTTATTTATTTTAAAAAACTTCGCTTTCTTTTAGTTTTTCCATATTATTGACCAATTGAAGTTCGTCAATAAGTTTTTGAATTTTACCATTCATAACACCATCCATATCAAAAACATCCATACCAATTCGGTGATCGGTAACTCTTCCTTGTGCATAATTATACGTTCTAATTTTTGCCGAACGGTCTCCAGAACTTACCTGTGAAACACGTTTGGTTGCATCTTCGGCTTCTTTCTTAGCTAATTCTTGTTCATACAAACGCGAACGCAAAACCATTAATGCCTTGTCTTTGTTTTTATGTTGTGATTTCTGATCCTGACATTGTGCTACTAAACCCGAAGGAATGTGCGTTAAACGCACCGCCGATTTTGTTGTATTTACCGATTGTCCACCTGGACCAGACGAACAGAAAAAATCGACACGAACATCATTCATATCAATTTGTACATCAAATTCTTCCGCTTCTGGCAAAACCATTACGGTCGCAGCCGAGGTATGTACACGTCCTTGTGTTTCGGTTTGTGGCACACGTTGCACACGATGTACACCCGCTTCAAACTTCAACGTTCCGTAAACATCTTCTCCGGTAACTTCAAAAATCACCTCTTTAAATCCACCCGAAGTTCCTTCGTTCATATCGACAACCGACGTTCTCCAACCACGGTTTTCACAGTATTTTGTATACATTCTGAATAAATCACCTGCAAAAATAGAGGCTTCATCGCCACCTGTTCCGGCACGGATTTCCACCATTACGTTTTTTGCATCTTCTGGATCTTTCGGAATCAACATGAATTTAATTTCTTCTTCCAATTGTGGCAAACGATCTTTGGCTTCGTCCAATTGCATTTTGGCCATTTCTACCATTTCGGCATCCGAACCATCGGCAAGAATTTCGTTGGCTTCTTTTATATTCCCATCCAGATTGATGTACTCTTCACGTTTCTCCATCAAACCTTTCAGTCCTTTGTATTCCTGATTTAATTGCACATAACGCTTCTGATCGGCAATCACATCGGGCTGAATAATCAAATCCGAGATCTCGTCGAAACGCTGTTTTACATATTGAAGTCTGTCTAACATTTTGTATGCTGTATTTTTTAAAAGTGTGCAAATTTAGTGAAAATATTGGAATTTATTTTTATTTTTTTAGAAGCTAATTCCAGCTATCCGTTCCAATCTTTTATTGTTCATACTTCACAATAAAAGGATTTCCACTTCTATCTGGGCTAGTTGCCATAATTTTCATACTATTGTATTGTTAAAAAAAGGATATGAAAAAATATATAAGATATAGTATCGTAATTGTATTCACTTTGCTTATACTGCAATCATGTAATAAATATGACGCTAATGGAAAATTGATTAAAGAATACGAAGAACTTCACAAAGCAGAATGGCTCATTGGCAATTGGGAGAAAAAAGATTCATTAGGAACATTAACAGAATCATGGCAAAACCTAGACGATAGTACATTTGTTGGGCAATCCTTTTACATTACAACTAAAAATGATACTGTGCACAGAGAAACTATCGAACTCATGCAAAAAGGCGATTTCTTACTCTATAATGCTACCATACAAGGTGAAAATAATGGATTGCCAACTCCGTTTCAAATGACTGAAAGCACTGATAGTCTTTTGGTTTTTGAAAACCCAAAACACGATTATCCACAAAAAATCAGATACCAACGCAATGAAGATAAGAGTTTTATCGCTACTGTTTCTGGTAATCAAAAAGGAAAAGAAAGCAGTGAAAGTTATTTAATGCAGAAAAAAGACTAAAAAAATACTACTTTACAAAAGCAACCTTGTTAACTAACAAGGTTTTTTTAAGCACTAATTTTAAGTAAATCAAACCGTTATGAATATTATTTATATTTAATCTAAATAAACTTTGCAGAATCGTTTTTCGTATTTATATTTGCATCGTTATTTTAATTAATTCTAAATAAATGAAAACAAAGAATATCGTAGTAGCATTATTTTTATTAAGTTCAATGAGTCTATTCGCTCAAGATCGTATTTTTAATTACACCTATCAAAGTAATGTTTTGAATAAAGGTCAAAAAGAATTGGAAGTTTGGACTACCGTTTTACAAGGAAAAATAGATTATTACCGGGAAATTAAAAATCGTGTTGAATATGAAATTGGATTGGGTTCTAATCTACAAGTTGCCTTTTATTTGAATTCGAAACAGAAAGCTTTTTTTGATGATGCGACGAGTGAAATTGTTATGAATCCAACTGAAATATCAATTTCAAATGAATGGAAATACAAATTTTCTGATCCAGTTGCTAATAAAATTGGTTTTGCTGGTTATTTCGAATTAGCTGTTGCAACCGATGAAATAGAAATTGAATTGAAAGCAATTTTCGACAAAAAAATT